>JAZRFX010000148.1:0-3059 GCA_045643845.1 Clostridia bacterium
TTTGTTGTCCGCCCAATCGCAGACTACCGGTGCTTCAAGTCCGGAAGTGTTATCGCCTATTACTGCAGGAACCATAGTGCCAAAGATAGAGATTGCAATGATTGAACTTATAACTTTTTTCATATTTTTCTCCTTTTTATATGGGTTTTTCTCATTTTATATCTCGTGGTCGCCTGTTGCGGCGAGTCCGTTTTCGTATCTTACTCCGTAATCATATCCACGCAGGGGGCGTGTTACTTCTTTTAATTTTTTCTTGTAGAATTTTACTTTTTCAAGGACTTCTTCGCTGTCGTCTTTGAGCATTGAAAGGGCTTTATAATAAAGATAATTCATCATAAATACGCCGTACTCGAACTGCTCGTAATCCTCGATAAGAACCTGTTTTTCCTTGCCTTCTATATAATTTTTATAATCTACAAAAGCCTTTTCAAATCTGTCGCGTGTTTCAAGGAGCGAAGGTCCTGCCTGATAATCGTCCTCTCGATAGTCAAGCTTTGAATGCTTCAGCGGGAAGAAATGCGGATTTCCTTCGTTTAAGCATCTTGAAAGCGCGAAGGTCTTTCCTTCGGATGCGAGCAATTGATAGTGCTTAAGATATTTACAGTTTGCGCCTGCTTCTTCAAATTCTTTATAAACTGCTTTCATTTTTTCCGCATCTTCGCCATATCGTGCGAGGAAATATTCGTTCACAACGCGGTCACAGTCGCAGTTTACATCCCAGAGCATACTCTTCAAAAGGTAGTTATTAAGCGCCTGAACGCCCCATGTTCTTGCAAGCATATGAAGGTATACAAAATGCTTTGCACCCGTTTTGTAGAATACGGGGATATCGTTTCGTATTCTCTGTTCAAGAACGAATGGAAGCGCGGCAAATGTACTTACATTGTAATATTCGCCGATAAGAAGCTCGCCCTTGTAGTAGCCACCAGACCACTGTGAAAGGTTGTCGAAAATCACCTTATTTGTTTCGGTACAGCGAGCGTCGTCAATATTATGAAGGTAGCATCTTTCGATAACATAGAAGCCTACTGAAATTGCAGAGTAGTCAAAATCTTCGGGGAGCGCTCTATCAGGTGGCGGAAGTGTTTCGTGGTACGCCTGCGTAAGAATTGCGATTCTTCTTTTAATTCTTCCTTCAGCGGTTGCTTTCTTTATCGCTTTATCAAGCTTATATGCAAACATCAGGATTCTATATGAAAGCGAGCCTGCATTTTTACATTTTTCACATTCGCACCAGGTACCATTGTCAAGTGTTGAAAGCTTGAACTTGGTTGCTTCGCGGAATTCTCCGTCTGCAAGGGCGTTTACAATAAGTCTTACAAATTCGTCGGTTGCATCTTCATTAGAGGTACAAATAAAGTCGCCTGTCCAGTAACCGCGTGCAAGATATTCGTAATTACGATAAAGCTTATGCTCGCCGTCAATTTCGGCGTACCATTCGGGATGCGCCTCGCCATATGTAAGGATGCCGTCGCCGTTTACATCACCTTTATAGAGAGGGCTTACTTCATAAGGATCTTCGGGTTTTCCTTCCCCGCCGAAGATTTTATGCTTGAAAGGATATTCGTGATTGATATCCATATAGTTGTACCAGATTGCGTGACCGCCTGCCGTTACACCAAGTCCGAGTTTCTGCAAAAGTTCGCCGTGTTCAAATTTCACAAGGAAAAGGAAGTTGTACTTATTATGGAAAAGCCACATAAGAAAATCCATACTTGTATCGTTTGCGAACTCGCTTGAAGCCTCTCTCGTTCTATAGGAGGGAGCGCTTTCGATGTTGATTTCCTTGTTTTCGGACTTATCAAGCTCCGTGCAGTAAGAAGTATTATCGGGAGAAATGAATCGTATGCCGTGATACTCCATATATTCGTCCATTGCGTAGACACTTCCGCGTCTGCCGTCGCCGTGAAGGAGGACTATCTGTTTTCCATCCTTTTCAGTTCCGAAAATGCGGAAGCCTTCTTCCCTTGTCACTTTTTCGTAGGGGAGATTATACTTTTCCGCACCAAAGCGCGCACATTCGTCGCCGAGGAAAATGAGAGCGTCGCTATCGTCCGAAAAATCTGCGATGTCGCAAACCTGCACATTTACATTTTTATATGTTTCAAAAACGCTTTTTGCATCAAGTGCACAAAAACACTCGGTACAAGCGCGACAGCTATCAGCATAAGAGTCCGCCCACGAAATTTTAGTTTCGCCGTATGCAGCTTCTTCAACTGTGCTGAAAGCACCTTTTGATACGATAATTTTGTAAGTCATAATAATCTCTCCTGTGTTTATGATAACTTCATTCCGACTGATATTGCAACCTCGAGGCCTTTTATGATTGATTCCTTATCAACCCATTCTTCCCTTGTATGCATTCCCTGATAGGTATTTACGCCAATACAAAGGGCGGGAATCCCTTTTGAAAGCGGGATGTTGCAGTCGGTTGAGCTGCTTTTAAAAATCACTTTTTCATTTATTATATTCTCTATTTCGGGAACAATTTTTCCTTTAAGTTCCTCGATTTTTTCTTTTTCTATATTTGCGCAGGGCCTGTCCCCTGCTTTTTTAATTTCTATTTTTATGCCGTCGCCTTTCGCGTTTTCGAAAATAGTTTCAAACTGTTTTTGCATATATGAAAGGGATTCTACATCGTCACTTCTGTATTCGCATAGGAATTTTGCATTCTGCGCGATTGTGTTTACCGATGTTCCTCCCGAAATAGTTCCGACATTGTATGTAGTTTTAGTTCGCTCTTTATGCGGAACTTTGATTTTGTATATTTTGTTTATGATTGATGACGCAACGCCAATTGCGTTTATATTCACGAAATCTCCGTAGGAATGTCCTCCGCGGGTTGTTATTTCAACCTCATAGCGGCGAGAAACTACGCACATATCGTTAACAACATTCAAATTGCTGTCGAAGGATATAAACTGCTTTATACGACCATCAAAATCGGAAAAAAGCTTCTTTGTACCCTTGAGGTTGCCAAGACCTTCCTCGCAGGAATTACACACAAAAAGTATGCCTTTTTCGGGTTTTATATTGTTTTTTATAAAATACTTTGCCAT
>JAZRFX010000149.1:0-1661 GCA_045643845.1 Clostridia bacterium
TCAGGTCTTGCAGTAGCAGCACTTGTTGGTATTATCCTTAACGCAGTCCTTCCCGGTAAGGATTACGAATTCGGTAAAGACCAGCAGGGCGACACAGCAGTTAACTTCAAGGTTTGATAAATACTTAAAACACAAAAAATCCACTTGCGTTGCAAGTGGATTTTTTTGTTGCCGAAGATAACCATTTAAACCAAAAAGCCATCCGCTTTTGCAGATGGCTTCTTTTTTATTTGCAAATTAGTACGAGAGAAATCAGATAGCTCTTACAACTTTTCCGCTTCTCAAGCAACGAGAGCAAACATGGATTGTCTTGGGAGAACCGTTAACAACAGCCTTTACAGTTTTAATGTTGGGTTTCCAAGCACGGTTTGATCTTCTATGAGAGTGACTTACCTTAATACCGAAAGTAACACCCTTACCGCAAACATCACATTTAGCCATATCTATTTCCCTCCTTAGAGATTTCTAACAATTACTTACTTTTTTTCGTGCATAGGTTATTATAATAGATAAAACCCAAAAAAGCAAGCATTTTTTTTATTTTTTTTAAAATTCTTCTTTTCGTCCCTCTAATAAAGGGAGTTTACTTGATTTTTTAAGGCAAATATTATATAATATAATTGAAGCTTTATGCGGAGGAATAGTTATGAAAAACCTTATTATAATCGACGGCAACAGCATAGTAAACCGCGCGTATTACGGGGTAAGACCGCTTTCCACGAAGGAAGGCATCCCGACAAATGCGATTTACGGGTTTATGAATATTATGCTTAAATATATCGACGAGTATGAGCCGAGTCATATTTGCGTGGCGTTTGACCTGAAGGCTCCTACCTTCCGTCACAAAATGTACTCCGAGTACAAGGCGCAGCGTAAAGGTATGCCCGAGGACCTTGCCGAGCAAATGCCTCATCTTAAAGAGGTTCTCTCCGCGATGAACATCCTCCAGCTTTCGCTTGAGGGCTACGAAGCGGACGATATCATCGGTACTGTCAGCCGTATTTGCGACGAGGAAGGCACAAAGTGTTATATAGTAACGGGCGACAAGGACGATTTGCAGCTCGCGAGCAAGAATACGAGCGTGCTTCTTACGACTACCCGCATGGGACAGACTACCACCGAGGAGCTTAACGATGAGGGTGTATTCAACAAATACGGCGTCACTCCCGAGGAGTTTATCAGCGTAAAAGCGCTTATGGGCGATTCCTCCGACAACATCCCGGGGGTTAAAGGAATCGGCGAAAAGACGGCGTTTGACCTTCTCGCCAAATTCCATTCGCTTGATGGCATTTACGAAGATATCGAAAGTAAGCATATCAAAAAAGCGGCGCGCGAAAAGCTTATCGCAGGCAAAGAGGATGCATATATGTGTCACAAACTTTGCACAATCGACAAAAATGTGCCGATTGAATTCTCCGTTGACGATGCTTTATATAAGGAAGCGGATAACGACGCGCTCTTTAATAAATTAGAAGAATTAGAACTTAAAAAGATTTCACAGCGTCTTTGCACGGCCCCTGAGGAAAGCTTTGAAGAAATCGCAGTAGCTTCCGCTACCGATGAAGATATAAAAAATGCAAAAAGCGAAAAAGAATTTTCCTTTATATTAAAAGAAGATAAAGTTCACTTTGCATCGGGCGGAAAAGAATGCGTGGCTGATG
>JAZRFX010000150.1:0-2308 GCA_045643845.1 Clostridia bacterium
CTTCGTATGGTAACAAGCGGACTTGTTCCCGAACTTACGAGCGAGGCGGCAAAGCTTGCGAGCCTCGGCGCAGGGGCAAAGGTAGTAGGACTCTACTCCTTTGAACTGACCGAATCCGACCTTGACGAAATAAGGGAGCAAAAACCCGACATATTCCTTCTTGTAGGCGGTACTGACGGCGGAAATAAAGAGTGCATCATTCACAATGCAAAAATGATTGCATCGATGAATCCCTCTTTCCCCGTAATTATTGCAGGAAACCGCAGCGCGTCTGCCGAGTGCAGTAAAATACTTGAAGGATGCGAGGTTTATGTCTGCCCCAATGTAATGCCGAAATTCGGCGTGCTGCAGATAGAACCCACACAAAAGAAAATCCGCGAAATTTTCCTCGAGCGCATCATAAGTGCAAAAGGTCTTTCGAAAGCGGCGGAGCTTTTGTCGGATATTATGATGCCCACCCCCTCGGCTGTGCTTCAGGCGATGGAGCTTCTGGCAAAGGGTACTGACGAGGAAATGGGAATAGGCGAGCTTCTCGCCGTGGGTGTCGGCGGTGCAACTACCGATATTTACTCCATAGCAGACGGTATGCCCGAACCTATGAACACCGTCTACAAAGGACTTCCCGAACCTTACGCGAAAAGAACTGTTGAAGGCGATATCGGTATGCGCTACAGCATACAGGGTATCATAGACGCCGCAGGCGAGAGCAAGATTGAGCGTCTTTCAACACTTTCGAGCGAGCGTATTGAAGAGCTTGTTTCAGACCTTAAGGAGCATACTGATAAAGTTCCCGCGGGCGAAGACGACCTTGAAAAGCTTGATTTCGCACTTGCATCCAGCGCGATTGAGGAGGCAGTTTCCCGTCACGCAGGTACAATCACGGAAACATATACAATGTTAGGACAAACCTTCGTTCAGGAAGGTAAAAACCTTACGAAAGTAAGTAATATCGTAGTAACAGGCGGAAGCCTTATTCACACGAAAAGAACGGCAGAGATTGCATCTTTTGCCCTTTACTCACCATCAGCCCCCGCGTCACTCAGACCGAGAAAGGCAGATGTCTGGGTAGACAGATCGTACATATTGGCGGCAATGGGACTTTTGTCATCGCACTATCCCAATGCGGCACTTCGAATAATGAAAAAGGAGTTGGAATTCCATGGATATTCAGAATAAGCGTATATCAGATGCAGAATTTGAGGCATTGCGTCAGGAAGTTTTGACACAGTGGCCCACAGGTAAGGATGTTGACCTTGAAGAAGCTGTAAAGTACCACAAGGCAATGCCCGCGGAAAAGAGCTTCTCAAAGAAGCTTCTCGATGCAAAAAGAGAAGGCCGTACACTCGTACAGCCCCGTGCAGGTGTTCCTGCTATTGATGAACACATCAAACTTATGAAATATCTTGAGGAACACGGAGAAGCAGACCTTCTTCCCTCAACAATCGACAGTTATACAAGACAGAACCGTTATGAAGAGGCTGAAAATGGTATTGCGGAATCAATCCGTCTTGGCCGCGCTATGCTTAACGGCTTCCCCGCTGTTAACCACGGTGTAATGAACTGCCGTAAGGTTATCGAAAGCGTTAATGTTCCCATGCAGGTTCGTCACGGCACGCCTGATGCTCGTCTTCTTACTGAAATCACTCTTGCAGGCGGTTTCACGAGCTATGAAGGCGGCGGTATCTCTTACAACCTTCCTTATTGTAAGAATATCCCCATGGAAAGAACAATCCGTGACTGGCAGTATGTAGACCGTCTTACAGGTCTTTATGAAGAAATGGGCGTATCAATCAACCGTGAACCCTACGGTCCTCTTACAGGTACACTCGTCCCTCCCTGCGTATCACACGCTGTTGCAATCATCGAAGCACTCCTCGCTGCAGAGCAGGGTGTTAAGAATATCACAGTTGGTTACGGTCAGTGTGGTAACCTCGTTCAGGACGTTGCGGCTATCCGTACTCTTGAAGAGCTTACTGACGAATACCTTAAGAAATACGGCTACAACGATGTAGAAGTTACAACAGTTCTTCATCAGTGGATGGGTGGTTTCCCTGCTGACGAAGCAAAGGCATTCGGCGTTATCTCTTATGGTAGCACAATTGCCGCTCTTGCAAAGGCTACAAAGGTTATCGTAAAGACTCCTCACGAAGCTGTTGGTATCCCCACAATGGAAGCTAACGCACAGGGCCTTCGCGCAACAAAGCAGGTTGTAAATATGCTCTCCGACCAGGAACTTAAATCTTCAAGCCTTGAAGATGAAGAGGAAATCATCCGTCAGGAAACACGCGCTATCGTTGACAAGTGCTTC
>JAZRFX010000151.1:0-2665 GCA_045643845.1 Clostridia bacterium
CCTTTAAAAGCTGTGCAAGACCATTTGTATTGCCGTTACATCCGCCGACAATTTTAATATCGTTGATTGTTCCGTCATCGGCAAGGTCAATTACCGTCTTTCTGGAACAAACACCGCGGTTTGTGTATTCAGTAATCATAGATTATTTCTCCTGTGCCTTTTCTTCAGTTACCTTTTCGGGTTCAATGCCGTCAACATAAACATTTACAGTGATATTTTCGATATTTGTGTAAGATTCAACGGCGTTTTTAACAGCCTTCTGAAGCTTATAAGCAACCTCGTTAATCTTAACGCCGAACTTCACTGTTACATGTACATCGATTTTTGTATATTCTTCGGTCATTTCAACCTTTATTCCCTTATCGTTTTTCTTGCCGAGGAAGTCACTCCAGCCACCGCTTGTGCCGAGGCCTGTTACGCCCTCAACCTCGCGTGCGGAGATTGCGCTGATGCGCACAATTACTTCTTCAGAAATTTTTATATTACCATTTTCAGTAGCGATGAAATTATCAGTCATTTTGATTACTTCCTTTCGTACATTCTCAAGCACATCGGCTTATACTTATTTTATCACTATTGTCAAAAATAATCAAGATATTTTATCAGTTCATCTCCATTATCTTGATTTTCTCCTGGGCAATTCCGCTTTGCGTTGAAACGATTTCCGAAATTTGTGCTGCCTTTTCTCCGTCAAGCATCTGCGTCTTTACGACGACATTTGCCATACCGCTGTTTATGTAGCATACGGCGTCTTCAAATCCGCGCGCGCGGAGGAGATTTTCAACCGCCGTTTCGGTTTCAGTATTTTTTGCAAGCTCGAGTACTCCTTGTTGTGCGCTCGCCTTTGCCGCCGCGTCGCTGTTCTCATTTTCAAGCACAGCGTTATAGGTTTCTATACTGCGACTTCGTCCCGCCTCGCGGTCAAGACGCGCCTGCGCGAAAAAGTCGCCACTTGCTTCCGAAACCTCCTCGTGAGAGGTTACAAGCTGCGCCTCGCCAAGATACTTTTTCTCCGCTTCGCCCGAGTTTCTTCCCGCGTTTATGTACCCCGCCGTTCCTATAACAATAGCAAGCGCCGCCACGGCAATTTGCTTTTTCTTAATGACCATCATCATACATACTACTTCCTTTCAAAAACCTCGATTTTATGGGCGGATACTCCAAGCGCCACCGATGCCGCGCGGACAAGTTTTTCGCGGACTTTACTATCGCCACCGCCATCGGCAACGATAAGAACGCCCCCGATTTTTTCCTCGTTTTTGGTGCTTGTAAGAAGATTTTCCTCTTTCATTCCCCTGCAAATCATTACGCTGACTTTTCCTGCGCCATCTATTTTTGACAGGATTTCTTCCGCCTCCAAGGTCGGCGAGGTGCGTGTGTAGTTTTCCTTTGGCACAGGCTCTTTTTTCCCTGAACTGCCACATACAAGGAGTATTATTCCCATAGCTAATAATATGTATATTACGCCGCTGCCCTTTTTATCCCCGAAAATTTTGTCAAGTTTTATCATATTTCAGCTTTATATCCTCCCTTGTTATCCCGAAATTTTCTACAATGTAGCCTATAGCTCCGCTTTCGTCGCCGCGAATCCACATTGTGACGGAACTGACCTCACCCTCCTCCGTCACCTCCACGGATACTCTGCCGCCGTGCTTCAGCCTCTCTTTCACAGTGTTTTCAAGGTTTTCGCGGTGCTTTTTTATTACCTCGGATTTATAAAGCGCCTCGCCCGATTTTATTTCCTCCTCGGAAAACGAAATCGGCTTTATATCGAAAAAAGATGCGTTTTCTCCGTCAGGAATAAACGAGAGCGCCGAGCATATGAGGATAAACCCCATCGCAAGCGAGGTGTATTTTTTTATGCTTCCCTCGGGGATGAGCATATTTGAAAAGGAAATCAGCATAAGTATTACGCCGAGAGCTGTCATATATTCTTTCATATCACAAAATTGAAGCCATTAAAATAATCATAATTGTACCTGTTGATGCGACTGACGAAAAAAACATATCTATACATTCTCCAAGTTTTCGGAGGGTTTCGCTTACCTTTTTGTCGCTTATTGGTGCGGTAAATGCCGCGGTCAGCCGAAAAGCAAGCGACAGCGCCCATATTTTAAGGAGCGGAATTGCAAACATTGAAAAAATCACTATAACTCCGCCGAGTCCGACGGCGTTTTTAAGGAGCATCGCACTTCCTGCGACGGAGCTCATCGCCTCGCTTATCGAACCGCCTACAACGGGAACGGACGCATTTATGGCGAACTTGACACCGCGCGCAGCGAGTGAATCAAAGCTTGCCGCTGCAAACGAGCTTATCCCCATTATTCCTGCGAAAAGCGACATCGATAGAGCGAGCAATGTTTTATGAAGCTTTGTGAAAAGCGCCGTGAATTCGCCGAGCGACTCATTTCCCGTAACTGCGCACAAAAGTGTACATACAGCGCGCAAAAGGACAAGCGGAGTTATAACATTTTTGATAAGTAGCCCGAACGCCGAGCATACAAAGTACATTACGGGGTGGCTCATTGTGGCGGAGGCAACCTCTCCGCCCGAAAGAGCGAGCATTGTTACGGACGGAATTATGGCGTGAACGAATATCGTTATATCGTCAAGCGCGCCCAGAACATATTCCGTCACAAGTCCGAATGCCGTCGAAGTCGGAGGC
>JAZRFX010000152.1:0-4097 GCA_045643845.1 Clostridia bacterium
AATCAGGGCTGCTGCCCTGATTTTTTTATTTTCTGTTTTCTTTTAATGTTTTAATTTCTTCTGCATAGCCGTCAAGTTCGTTGGGGGTTTCGAGGAATATGGGAAGATGTCGGAGACTTGGGTTATTTATGATGTTTTTCATAGTTTCAAGACCGATAGATCCTTCGCCTATTTTTTCGTGTCGGTCCTTATGGCTTTCAAACGGATTTTTTGAATCATTCATATGAATTGCATAGAGCTTGTCAAGACCTATTATGCGATCAAACTCGTCAAGAACGCCGTCAAGATCGTTTACAATATCATAACCTGCGTCGTACACATGGCAAGTGTCAAGGCATACGCCGACCTTTTCGGAAAGGGTTACTTTATCAATAATTTCTTTTAATTCTTCAAAGCTTCTACCAATTTCACTGCCCTTGCCCGACATTGTTTCGAGAAGCACAATTGTCGTTTGCTCGGGCTTTAAAATGGTGTTTAAAAGATTTGCAGTAAGCTCAATTCCCTTTTCCGCGCCCTGACCGACATGGCTTCCAGGGTGGAAATTGTAAAGATTCCCGGGGACATATTCCATACGCTCCATATCGTCAGTCATAATGCGAAGCGCAAGGTCGCGCACCTTTTCATCCGCCGATGAGGGATTGAGGGTATATGGCGCGTGCGCAAGGATTTTGCCGAAATCATTTTCTTTTGTATAATCTAAAAACGCCTCTACATCCTTTTGATCAATATCCTTTGCCGCAAATCCGCGCGGATTTCTTGTAAAGAACTGAAATGTATTTGCACCGATTGAAGTAGCCTCTTTTGCCATATGCAAAAAGCCTTTAGATGCGGAAAGATGTGCTCCTATATAAAACATATTGTATCCTCCAAATAATTATTGCTTTTCCCAGCTTTATAATATATAATTATATTATAAAAAACTCCCTTTGTAAATATAAATTTAAGAGGTAGAGCCATGGAAAAAACAGTCACAAAAGCATTTGCAAAAATAAATTTGTCGCTTGATGTTTTAGGAAAGCTTGAAAACGGATACCACGAGGTTCAGATGGTTATGCAGACCGTTTCGGTGTTTGACCTTGTAACAGTTGAGAAGACCGAGTCGGGAATTACGCTTACTACGAACCTTCCCTATCTTCCTACCGACAATGGAAACATCGCATACAAGGCTGCGGAAGCGTTTTTCAGCTACACAGGTATAAAGGGTGGCGTTAAAATTGATATTTCAAAACGCATTCCCGTGGGCGCGGGCCTTGCAGGCGGAAGCAGTAACGCTTCGGCGGTGCTTAAAGCTATGAATAAGCTTTTTGATGCAGGACTTTCACTTAAAGAGCTTTGTTCAATCGGCGTAAAGCTTGGCGCCGATGTTCCCTACTGCATTTTAGGAGGCACAAGACTTGCCGAAGGAATTGGCGAAAAGCTTTCTCCCCTTCCCAAAATGCCAAAGTGCAGTATAATCCTCGTTAAACCCGCATTTTCGATAAGTACTAAAACTGTTTATGAGAAAATTGATTCGTGCACGGATTTCATGCGTCCCGAAACGCAGAATCTTATAGACGGACTTCATAAGGGAAATCTTGATCAAATTGTTTCATCAATGGGAAATGTCCTTGAGGAAGTCAGTATTCCCGAGCATCCCATACTCCAGAATGTTAAAAAGGAGCTTATGGAACTCGGTGCAATCGGAACGCAAATGAGTGGCAGCGGCCCGACTGTATTTGGAATTTTCAAAGATTATGACCTCGCCTGCGAAGCAAAAAAGAAGCTGTGGGGAAAATACAAGACAGTATACATTTGTAACCCTGTATAAATTTTCTCGCTGTCGGTAATACTTTCTTATGAGGTGTTTTCCTATGAAGAAATTTATTACCATTACGGCAGTTTGTATATTCACTCTTTTCCTGCTTGTAGGCTATTCAACGAGTGTAAGTTCCAGCCTTTCCTCAAACATGGTCAGGCTTCATGTAATTGCAAACAGCGACAGCAAGGAAGACCAGGCCTTGAAGCTTAAGGTTCGTGATGCTATACTTTCGCATTGTCGCAGTAATTTCACAAAAAAGGACGATGTAAAAGACGAGCTTGAAGGCTACAAGGAAATTGCGCAAAGGATTATTGCCGAAAACGGATATGATTACTCCGTTGAGGTTGAGTATGGCAATTTCAAATTCCCGACGAAAGAGTATAACAACCTTCGTTTGCCCGCAGGAAATTACGATGCGGTACGCATTAAAATCGGTAAAGCCAAAGGGAAAAACTGGTGGTGTGTTATGTTCCCTCCGCTATGCTTTGTTGACGGGACTACGGACACATCTTACGCGGAGGAAAAGCTACACTCTTCCCTCGGAGAAGAAAGTTCAAAATTGATTACAAAGGCTGATGATATGATTATGCCTTTTGAAATAAAATTCAAAATTGTAGAAGTATATGGAAAATTATGCGGACGCGATAAAGTTTACGCGAAGGCTGATTGATTATTTGGAGGAAATACTATGCGAATGAGAAACCGCGGGCATCTTGATGAGAGAATTGAAGCCCGCAAAAATATCACACTTGAAAAATACGACGACTGCGCCCGCCAGTTTATAGACGGCGGCGCATTACATATTGAAATCGGTTGCGGAAAAGGGCGTTTTATCACGGAAACTGCCAAAAGAAACCCCGATATCCGCTATATTGCCGTTGAAAAAGTTTCCAATGTAATTGTACTTGCTATGGAAAAAGCGGCTGCTGAAGAGATCCCCAACCTTCGTTTTATGCGCGGAAAGTTTGAGGTTCTTGCCGAAAGCTTCCCCGACAAATCAGTTGACAGAATCTATCTTAATTTCAGCGATCCTTGGCCTAAAAAGGGTTATGCGAAGCGCCGTCTTACACACGGAGGATTTCTTGAAATTTATAAGAGAATCTTAAAAGACGATGGAGAGATTTGTTTTAAGACCGATAACCGCGAGCTTTTTGATTTTTCCCTTGAAAGCTTCCCTGAAAACGGATTTACTCTTTCAGAGGTTACTTTCGACCTTCATAACAGCGATTTTGAAGGGAATATTATGACGGAATACGAAGAAAAATTTTCGCAGATGGGATTTCCTATTTGCCGACTTGTTGCGCGTATTGAGAGATGATTTTCTATGATTAAAATTGTTCACTGTGCGGATTTACATATAGGGACTTCTTTTTCACAGCTCCCCTCTCCTCTTGCGGCAATGCGCCGTGAGGAAGTGAAAGAGGGGCTACTTAATATTGTCAATTTTTCAAAAGACAAGAATGTAGATGCACTTCTTATCTGCGGTGACCTTTTTGATTCTCCCAAGCCTACAAAAAAGGATAGCGATTTTGTAAGGAATCTTCTTTCCTCGCTTGCTCCTATACCCGTTTATATTATTTGCGGCAACCACGACTTTATGTGCGCTGAAAGTATCTTTTCAAAAAGTGATTATTTCAGCGACAATGTACATATTTTTCCGTGTTTTGACCATTCGTTTGAGATTGATGGCAAAAACACAGTTATCTACGGCAAGTCATACAGTTCAAATATGACCGAGCCGACTTTTGAAGAATGCTTTTTTGATGAAAGTAAGATAAATATAATATGTCTTCACGGCGACACTGTCCCCACGAGCGATTATAATACAATAAGCGAAAAAGTGCTTTCAGCTATGCCTGTGCGCTATGCGGCATTCGGGCATATTCATAACGGGGAAATTTTCAATGTTGGAAATGTTAAGTGCGCATACAGCGGAGCGAGTGAACCACACAGTTTCGGCGATGATAAAACTACAGGTTTCATTTACGCTGAAATCGACGAAAGTGAAACAAGGCTCTCCCCCGTTTCACTTTCAAAAAGGCATTACCATAATATTTCATACGATATCACGCTTCAGGAAACGCACGATATTATCGCAGGAATTTCCGAAATTTTAAATGAAAACGACCTCTACCGCGTTACACTTATAGGAGAATATGCGGAGGAAATAAATATTCCATTCATAAAAGATTCGCTTTCAGACAAGGCATTTTTTATAGATATTTTTGATAATACTTCGCTTGCGTACGACTTTGATTCTATCGAAAAAGAAGAAAGCCTACGCGGAGAATTTTTGCGT
>JAZRFX010000153.1:0-1732 GCA_045643845.1 Clostridia bacterium
AATTCGGCTACCCTTGTAGATCAAACCTTTTTCGTAAAGTGAAACAAACACTTCACGAACGGCGTTAGAACAACCTTCATCCATGGTAAATCTTGCTCGATCCCAATCGCAGGAAGCGCCGAGACGCTTCTGCTGCTCAACGATACGGTTGCCGTACTTATGCTTCCAATCCCAAACCTTCTCAAGGAATTTTTCGCGGCCCAGGTCATAGCGGGTCAGACCTTCCTTACGGAGTTCCTCTTCCACTTTGATCTGCGTAGCGATACCTGCATGGTCAACACCGGGAAGCCACAGAGCGCTATAGCCCTGCATACGCTTAAAGCGAATCAAAGTATCCTGCAAGGTAGCGTCCATTGCGTGACCCATATGCAGCTGACCGGTAACATTTGGAGGCGGCATAACGATCGTGAAGGGTTTTGCACCTTCCTTTCGTACAGGCTTAAAGTGTCCTCCCTGCTCCCACATGCGATAGATGCGATCCTCTACCTGCTGCGGTTCGTAAACTTTCGGCAGTTCTCTTGCCATAATAACATCTCCTTTTCAGTAAAAAAACCCTGAGCTTTTTAGCTCAGGGCGAAAGAATTTCCGCGGTACCACCTGAATTCCCGTAATCGGGCACTCATACAGCTATAACGGGCTACCCGTGCTGACCTACTGACTTCGACCAGCCTGCTCCGAAGCGACAATTTGCATCCTACCGTGTGCATTCACACCAACCATGCACTCTCTGAAACGGCAAAAATGAAAAACTCTCCATCCACGCATTTACCGAAATAAATTAACATACTTTCCCCTTTCTGTCAACAAATAAATTACAAAATCATAACAGTTATTGACTGAGAATGTAATTTCGGCTATAATAATCAAAAAAAGATTTGAGAGTTGATTTTTCATGAAGCTATCTCTTGTAGTTCCTTGCTATAACGAAGCAGAAAATATTCAAGCATTTCAGGATGCAACCATCAAAGCCTTTGCCGGGTGCGGATATGAATTTGAGATTGTTTTCGTAGACGACGGCAGTAAGGACGCAACATTCCACGAATTGCGCAAAGCTTTTAAAGCGCAGCGCTGCCCCGTAAAAGTAATCAGTTTTTCAAGAAACTTCGGCAAAGAAGCTGGTATTTTTGCCGGTATGAAGCAAGCTTGCGGTGAATACATTTCGCTTATCGATGCAGACCTTCAGCAGCGGCCTGAAATCGTGCGTGATATGGTGTCGATTCTTGATGCGCAAGCAGATGTTGATGTGGTTGCAGCCTATCAAGATCGTCGAGGTGAAGGAAAGATTCTTTCTTTCTTTAAAAAGACATTTTATAAGCTTATCAATCATTTCAGTGATGTAAATTTAAAATCTGATGCCAGTGATTTTCGCACTTTCCGCAGAAGCGTTGCGGAAAGCATCTTATCCCTTGGAGAATATCATCGTTTCTCAAAAGGAATTTTTGCTTGGGTGGGCTATAAAACCCATTTTATCCCGTATACAGCCTGCAAGAGAGTCGCGGGTACCACGAAATGGAGCTTTGCAAAATTATTCAACTATGCCATAGATGGTATTATCGGTTACTCTACAAAGCCGCTAAGGATCGCAACTTTTCTCGGCTTTGTTACAGCCTTCGCTGCCCTCGCATATCTGATCGTTGTTGTACTGCAAAAATTCATCAGCGGTATTGATATTCCCGGCTACGCCACGATTATTGTATTAATTTTGTTTTTGGGTGGCATGCAACTGTTTTGC
>JAZRFX010000154.1:0-2201 GCA_045643845.1 Clostridia bacterium
CCGCTTGGCCTCCGACTTTATATCGCCTGTGAAGATAATCCCCATATCCTTTGACAAAGGATAAGAAAGGAACTAATAAAATGGCTAAGAAAAAGCAGTATGAAGATTCACATTTCGAGGAGTATTTTGATACCCAGACAATTGTGGATGTAGACATAGAAAAAAGAATGAAGGAAGCGTTCATTGACTATGCGATGAGCGTTATCGTAAGCCGTGCGCTCCCCGATGTGCGTGACGGTCTTAAGCCCGTACATAGAAGAATTCTCTACTCAATGTACGAGGAAAATCTTACTTCGGATAAGCCTTTCTTCAAATCGGCTACCACAGTTGGTAATGTTATCGGTAGATATCATCCCCACGGTGACGCCTCCGTTTACGATGCAATGGTAAGAATGGCGCAAGATTTCTCTCTTCGTTACCCCCTTGTAGAAGGTCACGGTAACTTCGGTAGCATCGACGGAGATCCGCCCGCTGCTTATCGTTATACCGAAGCGAGAATGAGCAAGCTTTCAAATGTTCTCCTTGAAAATATCGAGAAGAACACAGTTGATTTTGTTCCCAACTTCGACGAAAAGAGGAAAGAGCCCACAATCCTTCCCACAAGAATACCCACACTCCTTGTAAATGGTAGTAGCGGTATCGCGGTAGGTATGGCGACAAATATTCCTCCGCACAACCTTACTGAAGTGATGAACGGCGCAATCGCACAGATTGACAACCCCGACATCACAGTAGAGGAGCTTATGGAGCATATTCAGGGCCCCGACTTCCCCACAAGTGCGACTATTATGGGAAGAAGCGGTATCAGAAGTGCTTACAACACAGGTCGCGGTAAAATCGTTATCCGTGCGAAAGCGACGATTGAGGAGCATAAGGATGGTTCAAGCTCCATCATCGTAACCGAGCTTCCCTATCAGGTTAACAAGAAATTACTCGTTGAATCTATCGCAAACCTTGTGAAAGAGAAGAAGATTGAAGGTCTTGCCGATATCGAAGACCATTCTTCTGACCGTGTTGGTCTTCGCCTTGAAATTTTCTTGAAGCGCGACGCCAACGCACAGGTAGTTTTAAATCAGCTTTATAAATACAGCCGTCTTCAGGACAGCTTCAGCGTAAACCTTATCGCAATTTGCGACGGAAAGCCCAAAACAATGGGACTTAAAGAGGTTCTCGCGCACTTTATCACATTCCAGAAGGAAATCGTAACAAGAAGAATCGTATTTGACAAGGAAAAGGCCGAGGCAAGAATGCACATTTTAGAAGGTCTTCGCATCGCCCTTGCTAATATTGACGAGGTTATCGAAACTATCAGGAATTCTTACGACGATGCCAAGGAAAATCTTATGGCTCGCTTCGGATTCTCCGAAATTCAGGCGCAGAGCGTACTTGATATGCGTCTTGCACAGCTTCAAAGGCTTAACGGCGAAAAGATTGACGAAGAGTACGAAAATCTTACCGCAAAGGTTGCTGAATACAAGGCACTTTTGGCTGACGAGGCACTTCTTTTCGAGCAAATTAAGAAGGAGCTTGCCGAAATCCGCGACAAGTTCGGCGACGAAAGAAGAACAAACATTGAAAATGTAATGACCGAAATCGATATTGAAGACCTTATCGAAGAGGAAGAAAGCGTATTTACCCTCACAAACAGCGGTTATATCAAGAGAATGGCTGCATCTATCTATGCAAGCCAGAACCGTGGCGGTAAAGGCGTCAAGGGTATGAAGACCAAGGAAGAAGATTTCGCGCAAAATATCATCGTGGCTTCTACTCACGATAACCTTCTCTTCTTCACAAACCGTGGTAGAATGTATCGCCTCAAGGGTTATCAAATTCCCGAATCAAGCCGTCAGGCAAAGGGTAGCGCGATTGTAAATATTCTTCCCGTGGAAAAGGACGAAAAGGTAACTGCTACGATTGCTCTTCGTACTTTTGAGGAGGATAAGTACCTTCTTATGTGTACAAAGGGCGGCGTAATCAAGAAAACTGCCGTTACCGATTACGATACATCCAGAAAGGGTGGTATCATCGGTATCGTGCTTGACGAGGGCGACGAGCTTATAAAGGTTGAGCTTACAAACGGCGAAAACGATGTTGTTGTTGGTACAAACTGCGGTATGGCGATTCGCTTCAACGAAAAGGATGTTCGTTCTATGGGCCGTGTAACCCGCGGTGTTAAGGCGATTACTCTCCGTGGCGACGAC
>JAZRFX010000155.1:0-7764 GCA_045643845.1 Clostridia bacterium
TGTTTGCTTTTTGCACGCAGGAGCACGGAAATTTGCAGTAGGACCGCCGACATCGTGAATGTAGCCTTTAAAATCCTTATCCCATATAAGCTTCTGCGCCTCTGCAAGTATAGATGCCTGACTTCTCGCCTGAACGACTCGTCCCTGATGAAATGTCAGCGCGCAGAATGAACAACTGCCGAAACATCCTCTTGAGGATGTGATTGAAAACTTGACTTCTTCAAGTGCGGGGATACCGCCGTCCTTATCGTAGGACGGGTGCCACGCACGCATATAATTAAGCGCGTAAACCTTGTCCATTTCCTTTTGTGAAAGGGGCATAGCCTGCGGAAGCTGAACGAGATATTTTTCGCCGTGTTGCTGTACAAGAGTCTTTCCGCGAATCGCATCCTGCTCATAATACTGCATAGCGGCGGCTCTCGCGTAGCTTTCCTTATCTTCGCACACTTTTTCAAAAGAGGGGAGGGTAATTGAATTTTTCGGAGCTTTATCTGAAATAAAGCAGGTGCCGTGAAGGTTTGTGATACGGCTTACGGGAATGCCGTCGGATAACTTTTCGGCGATGGATAAAAGCGTGCGCTCGCCCATACCGAACACAAGAATATCAGCACCGCTATCAACCAAAATACTTCTGCGGACCTTGTCCTGCCAATAGTCATAATGTGCAAAACGGCGTAAACTCGCTTCCGTTCCGCCGATAATCACGGGGATATCGCCAAACGCCGCGCGTGCCATATTTGAATATACAATAACGCACCTGTCAGGACGCAGACCTGCCTTGCCACCAGGGGAATAAACATCCTCCGAGCGCCTTTTTTTAGATGCGGTATAGTGATTTACCATTGAATCGATAACGCCGCCTGAAATCAGTACACCAAGACGGGGCACGCCGTAGCGTGACAGCGCATTAGAATCGTTTCGGTCAGGCTGGGGGCAGATACAAACTCTATAACCGTTTGACTCGAGAAGTCTTGCAAGAAGACTCGTGCCAAAAGACGGATGATCCACATACGCATCACCCGACACGAACAGGAAATCGTAATAATCCCATCCGCGATTGTCCATATCCGCTTTTGAAATTGGTAAAAATTCGTTACTCATAGTTCTAATCCCTCAATTTACTATTATAATATAATGAAGGCTTTTTTTCAAGGAAAATATTTGGTCAAAAGCATTTATGCGGAATTGATCGTGAAAAAATTTTACAAATGGCTTCGCTATGTCAAATTGTTACATATTCATTAATTCTTATGCAAAAAAATGCAAAGGATGTCATTGAAAACAGCTGGAAAAATATGTAAAATCTATACTGCGCGAGAGTGGGAAAAAGTGACTATTGAATCCGCGAGATAAACGATATAAAATTCAGGCAGAGGGGGTTATGACGGATGAAACAAAAATACATAGCACAAAAACAGACGGAAAATGAAAAGGGCGATAAAATCTATCTTTTTTACTTTGTGACCGAGGGTGAGGATGGCTTCGGCGCAGGAATAGATATGTACACGCAAAGCGCGAACAGACGAACTGCAAAGGAGCAAAAATGCACTAAAAATCTTTTTCGCTCAAGGGAGGAAGCAAGCCGTTTTGTAAATACACTTGCATCGGGACTTGTAACCCCTTTGACGCTTTCTGACATCGTGGAAGATAAAATCTTTGAAAAAATAGAAAAAAACACTTGCATTTCTTGAAATTGTGTGTTAAAGTGGTTGGGTAAAAAGCGGTCCTCTGCATTTCTTTCGTAAGAACGCTTTATTTTTACCGCTATAATGCGGGTTATGAAAGGAGAGATTTGAGTGGACGTTTTAAAGGCGATTACTCAGGAACAGATCAGAACAGACCTTCCCAAGCTTGAAATCGGTGATTATGTAAAGCTTTATGTAAAGGTTAAGGAAGGTGCGAAGGAAAGACTTCAGATGTTTGAAGGTACCGTTACCTCTAAGAAGCATGGCGGCATCCAGGAAACATTTACTGTAAGACGTCTTTCATACGGTGTCGGCGTTGAAAGAACATTCCCTGTTAATTCACCCAGCCTCGATCATATCGAAGTTGTAAGACACGGTAAAGTTAAGCGTGCTAAACTCTACTATCTTCGTGACAGAGTTGGTAAGGCAGCAAAAGTTAAGGAAAGACTTTAATAGTCAAGAGAAGGAATCTGTCACATGGCAGATTCCTTTTTTCGTTTAAGGAGGCTTTTGAAAATGGAAGATAACAATATGAACTTAAATCAAGAAGTGGTTACAGCGGATGAAAAACCAAAAAAAAGTGCAGGAAAAGAACTGCTTGAATGGGTTCAGGCAATTGTGATTGCCGTTGTAATTGCTCTTGTTGTACGCAATTTTGTATTTACAGTTGTGCGTGTTGACGGTCAGTCTATGGAGCCGACCTATCAGCACGGCGACCGCCTTATAGTATGGCGCCTCGGATATGAGCCTGAAAACGGCGATATCGTAGTGTTCAACCCTCCTGGAGAGGACGAAAACATTTACTGGATTAAGCGCGTTATCGCAACTGAAGGTCAGCATATTGAAATTGACTACAATACAAACGCAGTTTATGTAGACGGCGAAAAAATTGACGAGCCTTATCTTGGAGAGCCTATGTTTGACCGTGGCTTTCCCGTCAGAGAACTTGATGTCCCCAAGGGATGCGTATTCGTTTTGGGCGACAACAGAAACAATTCAAAAGACAGCCGTGCTATAAGCGCATTCAGCAAGGACCAGATTGTAGGCGAGGCAGTTCTTCGCTTCTGGCCCTTCAACAAAATAGCAACTTACTAAAATTATCCAAAAAGAAAAGGAGGATGCAATATGAATATTCAGTGGTTCCCAGGGCATATGACCAAGACCAAGCGTATGATTGCAGAGCATATACGCCTTTGCGACTGCGTTATCGAGCTTTGCGATGCGCGTTGCCCGCAAAGTAGCCGTAATCCGCAGCTTCCTTCTCTCATAGGAAACAAAAAACTTCTTTTAGTTATAAATAAAAGCGATATTGCAGACCCCGTACAAACGCAAAAATGGATTGAGCGCTTCAAAAACGAAGGAATTATGGCAATTTCAATTTGCTCAAACGATGCAAAAAGCATCGGCAAGGTTTTCGACGCGGTAAAGGAGCTTTTAAAGGAAAAGACCGAGCGCGATAAGGCGCGCGGCTATGTCAACAAGCCTGCACGCGTTATGGTGTGCGGAATTCCCAACGTGGGAAAAAGCTCGTTTATAAATAAGCTTTACGGAAAATCCGTGGCAAAGGCAGGCGATAAGCCAGGCGTTACAAGGGGAAAGCAGTGGATAACACTTAAAAACGGGATGGAGCTTCTCGATACCCCGGGTATTTTGTGGCCCAAGTTTGAGGATAAGGATGTAGCACTCCGCCTTGCATTCACAGGCGCAATCAAGGACGATGTTTTAGATGTTGAGGAGCTTTGCTCACACCTTTGCTTATATATGGCAAAGAACTATCCCGAAAGACTTAAAGAACGCTATAAAGTGGAGCTTACCGACGACCTTTCGGGCTATGATATCTTAACGCTTATCTCAAGAAAACGCGGATTTATTTTAAAGGGTAACGAGGTTGACACTCTCCGCGGTGCCAATGTTGTTCTTGATGAATTCCGCGGTGCAAAACTCGGAAAGATAACTCTGGAGTAATAGTATGAAAGAAACTGAACTTTTAAGAATAGAGGCTATGTGGTCCATTGAAAAATCGCTTGCCGAAAAGGGCTTTAAGGCTATCGCAGGCGTTGATGAGGCGGGTAGAGGCCCTCTCGCCGACGAGGTTTATGCGGCGGCGGTAATCCTTCCCGAAGGGATTTGTATCGAGGGGCTTAATGACTCTAAAAAGCTTTCCGAAAAGAAGCGCGAAAAACTTTTCGACGAAATTAAAGAGGTTGCACTCGCATACGCAGTTGCAACTGCAAGTGTTGAGGAAATCGACGAATTCAACATCCGCAACGCGACATATATTGCGATGAACAGGGCTATTGAAGCACTTGAAATCAATCCCGACTATGTAATTGTCGACGGCGACTGCATAAAGGAATGTAATTATCAGCACGAATGCGTTGTAAAGGGAGACGCCAAGAGTATGAGCATCGCGGCGGCATCAATTCTTGCCAAGGTTTCGCGTGACCGCCATATGCTTGAAATGGCGGAAAAATATCCGCAGTACGGCTTTGAAAAGCACAAGGGATACGGCACAAAAGCGCATATTGAAGCGTTAAAGGAGTTTGGTCCGTGTGAAATTCATAGAAAAACTTTTATCAAAAAATTCGTATAATAAAAAAGAAAAGACGGCAGTTTCCATAGGCGCGCTTGGCGAGGAAGCTGCCGCTTTAGCACTTAAAAAAAGAGGCTATAAAATAATCGAAAGAAACTATCACTCAAAAATGGGTGAAATTGATATAATCGCAAAAGACGGCGAATACACCTGCTTTGTTGAGGTCAGACTTCGCAAGACAAATGATTTCGGCACCCCTGCCGATACGATAGGTGAAGAAAAACAGCTTAAAATAATAAGAACGGCACAGCAGTACGCCGTAAAAAACAAGATTTACGATACACCGATGCGCTTTGATGTTGTACTGATAAACGCAGATGTAGACGGCAAAGTTCCCAAAAAAGCCGATATGGAAATTATAAAAGACGCTTTCAGAATGTGAGGAAAGATATGAAGGTCATAATTGCCGAAAAACCCTCTCTCGCGCGCAATATTGCGGGTGCGATAGGGAATATGAAAAAAGCCCCCCGCTACTTTGAGGGCGAGGGTTATATTGTGACTTGGGCTTTCGGGCATCTTTTTTCGCTTGCCGATATTGAGCATTACAGTCCGCTTCCTGACGGGGAAACCCGATGGAGTATGAAAAACCTCCCGTGCTTCCCGAAAAAGTTCGAATTCGAACTTAAAAAGAACGCCGATAAAAAGGTGGACAGCGGAGTGCTCGAACAGTTCAACACCATCCGCGACCTTTGCAACCGCGAGGATGTTACCGAAATTATAAACGCAGGCGATGCTGACCGCGAAGGCGAAATTATTGTAAGAACCTGCGTTATGAAGAGCGAGGCGGACAAGCCTTTTAAAAGACTGTGGCTTCCTGATCAGACAAACGAAACCATCCTTCAGGCGCTTTCGGAAATGAAGGAAGAATCCTGCTACGACAACCTCGCAAAGGAAGGCTATGCGCGAACATTTATCGACTGGCTCTACGGCGTAAATCTTACCCGCTACGCGACACTTAAAACGGGAACTCTTATGCGTGTCGGACGCGTTATAGTACCTATCGTCAAGGCTATTTACGACCGCGATATGCAAATAAGAAACTTCGTCCCCGAAATATACTACGCCCCCACAAGCGTAACGGAGCAAAACGGGGGAGAAATAGAGCTTACAAGTAAGCAAAAATTCAACAAAGACGAGCTTTCAAAAGCGCAGGAGCTTTGCGATAAATATAACGAGGCAAAGGGAACTGTTATCGATAAAAAATCGAAAAAAGACACTCTTTCGCCTGGTAAGCTTTTCTCGCTTACAAAGCTTCAGAATGTCCTTGGCAAAAAGTATAAAATGCCTATGGAGGAGAGCCTGCGCATAGTTCAGGGACTCTACGAAAAAGGCTATGTTACATATCCCCGAACAAACTCGGAATATATGGCAACCGCTGAAAAAGGGAAGGTAAAGCAAATTCTTGCAGCGGTGGAAAAACTCGGCTACCCCGTGAAATTCAAGGACGGCAAAACTATCTTTGATGACAGCAAAATTGAATCTCACAGCGCGCTGACACCTACGCATAAAATACCTTCGAAAACTGCTCTTTCCGAGGAAGAAGCAAAGGTTTACGGAACTATAATGCGCCGATTTGTTGCGGTTTTCTGCGCCGAGGAATGTGTCGCTCAAAAAAGCGAAATCAAAATAGATGTCGGCGGTATGGAGGAGTTTATCCTCAAAGGAACCGTCATTTTAGAGCCTGGCTGGACCAAGTATGACGACTATGGAAAAAAGGACAAAATCCTTCCAAACCTTGAAAAAGGCGATATAATTGATGTGAATTTCGCTCCCAAGGAAAAGGAAACCTCGCCACCTAAACACTACACGATTGAAACTCTTAACAACTACCTCAAAAATCCCTTCCGCGAGGATAAGGCAAACGCAAAAACGGAGGATGATGAGGAAGAATACCGCGCAATCTTTGAAGGTCTTGAGCTCGGTACCGAGGCTACAAGAACGGGCATCATCGAAAACGCGATAAAGAGTAACTATATATCACTTAAAAAGGATGTTTACACAATTCTTCCCGACGGCGAGCATCTTATAGAATCGCTTATCCGTATGGGAATCAGTATGGATAAATACAAGACCTCGTATCTCGGTCAGGCGCTCAAAAAAGTGTACAGGGGAGAAATTACTGTCAAGGACAGCATTCTCCTTACCGAACGCGAGATTGAAAAGATTTTCAGCCGCGAGGAAAAGAGCGTTGAAACCGATACCGACGACGGCTTTGTCGGTGATGTCGTGGGCAAGTGTCCCTTGTGTGAGGGTAGTGTTGTCCGCACAAAATTCGGCTATGGATGTGACCGATACAAGGAAGGCTGTAAATTCAGCGTAAACAATGTTATTTTAGGAAGAACCATTTCGCTTTCAAATATGAAAATGCTTCTCGAAAGCGGAAAAACAAGTAAGATAGAAGGCTTCATCTCCAAAAAGACGGGAAAGCCCTTTGCCGCGGTTTTAAAGCTTGACGGAGATAAAGTAACTTTTGATTTTTAAAAGGAGAATATTTATGTTTGACGCATTAAAAGTGAAAAATGAATGTGTAGAATGGATAAGAAAATTCTTCGAGGAAAACGGACCGACCTGCAACGCCATTGTTGGCATTTCAGGCGGTAAGGACAGCTCTATTGTAGCGGCACTTTGTGTCGAGGCACTCGGTCGTGACCGTGTTATCGGCGTTTTGATGCCCTGCGGAGAGCAATTTGACATTTCCTGCTCATATAAGCTTGTGGAACACCTTGGAATCAAGCATTTTGTGATAAATGTGAAGGATGCTATAGACGGACTTAAAGGCGCATTCCCCGATGAAATTGAACTTACACCGCAGGCAAACACAAATATCCCGCCCCGAATCCGTATGGCAACACTTTACGCCGTTTCTCAATGCTTTAACGGTCGTGTGGCAAATACTTGTAATTTGTCAGAAGATTGGGTGGGTTACTCAACACGCTATGGCGATGCGGCAGGCGACTTTTCGCCTCTTGCGAAGATTACCGTGACCGAGCTTAAGGAAATCGGCAGAATTTTAGGGCTTCCCATCGACCTTGTTGACAAAACTCCGATTGACGGACTTTGCGGAAAAACTGACGAGGAAAATCTCGGATTTACTTACGCAATGCTTGATAAATATATCCGCACAGGCGAAATCGAGGACGAGGAGAAAAAGGCAAGAATAGACCGCCTTCACAAAATGAATCTCTTCAAACTCAAGATGATGCCCATGTTTGAACCGAGTGAAATATAAAAAAACACCGTTGAGATTTCCTCAACGATGTTTTTGTTTAATTCGCACATTTTGCACAGGGGGTAAGACCTGCATCCGAGGCATCATTAAAGCTGACCTCGTAACTGTTTTTACCACCGCAATCTGCGTCGTAATGGTACTTCTTGCCTGTTGGAGTGCGGTAGACTGTGTAACGCAACAAAGGAGTTTCATTTTCTCCGGGTTGGAAAGATGTCGAGGGTTCCTCTGAATCTGCAGGACCGGATGAACTACCTGAA
>JAZRFX010000156.1:0-5421 GCA_045643845.1 Clostridia bacterium
ATTGCAGAAGTACGTTGTACGCCGCTGGATTCTCGATGATGGCAAGCGTGTTGACGGTCGTGGTCTTGATGATATCCGTCCCCTTGCATCTGAAGTAGGTCTTCTTCCCCGTACACACGGTAGCGGTATGTTCACTCGTGGACAGACACAGGTTCTTACAACATGTACTCTCGGTATGGTTTCAGAAGAGCAGCTTCTCGACGGTATTGATGATGAGGAAACAAAGCGCTATATGCACCACTACAATTTCCCCTCATACTCCGTTGGCGAAACAAGAGCGAGCCGTGGTCCCGGACGCCGCGAAATCGGTCACGGTGCACTTGCTGAAAAGGCACTCGTTCCCGTTATCCCCTCAACTGAGGAATTCCCCTACACACTCCGTCTTGTATCTGAAGTTCTTTCTTCCAACGGTTCTACTTCACAGGGTAGTATCTGTGGTAGCACACTCGCACTTATGGATGCAGGCGTTCCGATTAAGGCACCCGTTGCAGGTATCTCTTGCGGTCTTGTAACTGAAGGCGACAGATATATCACAATGGTTGATATCCAGGGCCTCGAAGACTTCTTCGGCGATATGGACTTCAAGGTTGCAGGTACAAAGGATGGTATCACAGCTATTCAGGTTGATATCAAGATTGACGGTCTTAAGCCCGAAATCATCCGCGAAGCTCTTGAAAAGACAAAGGAAGCTCGCTATAAGATTCTTGACGAATGTATGCTTCCCTGCATCGCTCAGCCTCGCGCACGCCTTTCAAAGTACGCTCCCAAGATTGTTTCTACTACTATCGATCCTGAAAAGATTCGTGAAGTTATCGGTAGCGGTGGTAAAGTTATTCAGAAGATCGTTGCTGAAACAGGCGTTAAGATTGACATCGAAGATAACGGCACAGTATTCTTTGCTGCAACTGATGATGAAGCAATTGAGCGCGCATTCAGAATCGTTCGCGGTATCGCAGGCGATATCGAAATCGGCGATATCTTCAGCGCAACTGTTACAAAGCTTATGGACTTCGGTGCATTTGTTGAATATCTTCCCGGTAAGGAAGGCCTCGTTCACATCAGCAAGCTCGACACAAAGAGAGTTGAAAAGGTTTCTGATGTTGTAAGCGTAGGCGACAAGATCAATGTTATGCTGATTGAAATTGACCGTATGGGACGCTACAATTTCTCTCGCAAAGACACAATGATTGTTCCTGAAGAAGAATAAAATAATAATAAAAAGAAGCGTCCGCGGACGCTTCTTTTTGACTTACCAAAGCATATACTGATATAAAGATTGGAGATTATGCTATGAATATAGTTGTACTTGCAGGCGGCCTCAGTACCGAACGCAATGTTTCCCTTACAACAGGGGCAAAGGTACAAAACGCACTTATAGAAAACGGACATCACGCAATTTTGGCTGATGTTTTTATGGGTTATAAATTAGAAGGTACAATAAAAGAAGAATTTGAAAAGGCGACAAAACCTGCGCTTGTAGAAAAGGTAAGCGAGGTTGTTCCCGACCTTGAAGCCGTTAAAAAAGCGCGCGGAACAAATCCCGAAATCTTCTTCGGCGAAAATATAGTAGAGCTTTGCTCCTATGCCGATGTTGTGTATATGGCGCTCCACGGCGAAAATGGTGAAAATGGCAGACTTCAGGCGGCGTTTGACCTGCTCGGAATCAAATATACAGGCAGCGGATACCTCGGCTGTGCAGTAAGTATGCATAAAAATCTTACAAAACAGCTTTTCAAGGCATTTGGCGTACCCACTCCCGAAGGAAGAATGATTACAAAGGGAGAGAAGGTTTCTTTCTCCGACTTCGGCGGCAAAAAGGTCGTTGTAAAGACCTGTTGTGGAGGCTCATCCATCGGAGTTTACATCGTCGAAAACGAAAAAGCGTTTGATGAAGCTGTAGCGGAAGCGTTCAAGCTTGAGGACGAAATTCTCGTGGAAGAATTCATAAAGGGACGCGAATTTTCAGTAGGCGTTCTGGGAGATATGGCTCTCCCCGCGATAGAAATCATCCCCAAGGAAGGCTTCTATGACTACAAAAACAAGTACCAGGCAGGCGCAACAATTGAAATATGCCCTGCTGAAATAACGAAGGAGCAGTCTGACAAGATGCTCTCCGCGGCTAAAAAGGCATTTAATACTCTCGGCCTCCGCGGATATGCGCGAATGGACTTCCTCCTCGACGAAAACGACAATGTTTACTGCCTTGAGGCAAATTCCCTCCCGGGTATGACACCGACAAGCCTTCTTCCGCAGGAAGCGGCGGCTGTGGGAATTTCCTACAACGAGCTTTGCGAAAAAATAATTGCTCTTGCATAAAAGGGGTTTTGTTATGACCGCAAAAATTGATTTTACAATAAGAGAAATACTCGCAGCGGCAAACGGCTCATTTACGGGCGATTGCTCGCTTCTTGACGAGCGCATTACAACGAGTGTAATTGACAGCAGAAAAGCCGAAGCAGGCAGTCTTTTCATCGCAATAAAGGGTGAAAAGGTTGACGGCTACGACTACATTCCTGCGGCGATTGAAAATGGTGCTTTGTGCGTAATTACCGACCGCGCCTATGAAGGATACCCCTGCGTCGTGGTAAACGACAGCGTGGAGGCGTTTCAGAATATTGCGCGTGCGTACCGCAAAAAGCTCAATATCACTATTGTCGGAATTACGGGAAGCGTCGGCAAAACCACTACAAAGGAAATTGTCGCATCCGTTTTGGAGCAAAAATATAAAGTGGTAAAGACACAGGGCAATTTCAATAACGGACTCGGTCTTCCGCTTACGATTATGTCTATCCGTCCTGACACGGAGATTGCCGTTGTAGAAATGGGAATGAACCATTTTGGCGAGATGCATCTTCTTTCATCCATCGCCATTCCCACGATATGCATCATGACAAATATCGGCGTGTCGCATATTGAAAACCTCGGCTCACGCGAGAATATTTTAAAGGCAAAAAGTGAAATTTTTGATTATATGAGCAGGACCTCGCGCTGTATTTTAAACGGCGACGACGATTTGCTCAGCACTCTTGACAGACCTAACCGCTGTTTCTACGGCTTTGATTCCGACAACGATATTTACATAGAATCCTTCTATGAACACGGATTTGACGGAACCGATTTTGAAGCGCAAATGTTTGGCGAGAGGTATAACTGCCATATTTCCGTCCCGGGACGCCATGTTCTTTTTGCGGCAATGGCGGCAATGGCGGCAGGAAGCTGGCTCGGACTTACCCACGCGCAGATTGAAGAAGGTATCGCCAAGGCGAAAACAATCAGCGGTAGAACAAATGTAATCAAAACGGATGAATATACTCTTATTGACGACTGCTACAACGCCGCACCGCCTTCAATGATGAGCGGAATCGACCTTCTTGTAAAGAGCGACGGCTATCCCAGAAGCGTAGCGATATTCGGAGATATGGGCGAGCTCGGCGCGGAGGAAAAGTATCTTCACAAATCAGTCGGCGAATACGCCGCAAAGAGCAAGGTGGACCTTCTTATCGCAATCGGCACTCTTTCAAAAGAAATTTTCGCAGGAGCCGTCGAAAAGGGCGGAAACGCAATCTGGTTTGAAACAAAGGAAGAATTTTTGGAAAAGAAAGATTCCATTCTTAAAAAAGGCGACGCAATTCTTATAAAAGCATCGCACTTTATGGACTTTAATAAAATTGTAGAAGCGCTGAAATAAAAAATAGAGGTACGAACCAAGGTTCGTACCTCTTTCTCTTATTTTAAGGGGTTTATCTTTGCTGCATCCATATTCGAAATATGTCTGCGAAGAATTCTTTTTCTTGACATTCTGAACGCGTTTGTGCGATATTCCACGCGTGCTTCGAGTTCCTTTCTCTTATAATCGCGGCACAAAAGCCCCGAAAGAAGGATTATCAGTGCTACTGCAAAATGAGCCAACGCCGACGAATATATGTATGAAAGGTCGGGGAGCGCGTCGGCAATTTCGCCGAGGTTATCAAGACTTAAAACCTGCATCGGCATTGCTACCATATTTACATACGGGCGAACAAAGTCCATGGAAAGCAAAATCAGGCTTATCGCCGCATAAATTGAATAAGACAGCAAGCTGAGTGTGCAGTAGTCGGTAAATCTTGAAAATGCGCTGTAATAAATTCGCTGACGACTTAAGAGAATAAGCACGAACGAAATCATAGAGAGCGCCGCACATAAGAAAGTGAGGAAGTCCGAATACTTTTCAAACGGCGCAAGAAGAAATTTCTTAATAAGATAAAACGGGAGCGAACATAAAATAGAGAAGAAAAGCATAACAATCGCTCTTTTCGTTATTTCGTCCGCAATTACGGGAACGCGCGAAAATCCGCAAATCTGCACGATGCTGAGCATAATTGCAAATGCGATTGCAAAGTTTGTACATACAGTTCTTAAAAACGCGATGTCGGAATTAAGAACGCGGAAAAGCGCGAAGAAGGCGAGCGCCACAAATGCGCTGAAAATCATTTTTGAAAGAAATACAACGCATATGTAAACGGGGGAAACCTCTCGGCTTTGTTCACCGAAGGAGAGTGCCTTGTAAACCTTTTTTGCTCTTCCCGAAGGGTTTTTCTTATCCTCGGTAAAAACTCCTATTGTATGGACAAATTGCGATTTTTTAATAACGAGGGAGTGCACCAGTGCAATCGGGAACAGGAAAAAGGAATAGATATACCATTTTGTAAAATGCAAATCCTTGCACGCCGCAATGATAGCAGGTATAAACGCCAGAATTGTAAGTGCCAGAAAGATTGTAAACAAAATAAATGTCACTTTGATCTCCCCTTTATCTGTGAGTTTAGACGGGTAAAATATTAGTACGCCTTGCCCCAATATACCATTGTTTTAGCCTTTTTGCCACAACAAACACAAGTTTCACCAAGGTCTTCCTGATCAAAGGGCATACAGCGTGCTGTTGCACCTGTATCTTCCTTAATCTTCATTTCGCAAGCCTCGTCGCCGCACCACATTGATTTTACAAAGCCGGGCTTTGTTTCAACGATTTCCTTGAATTCGTCGTAGTTATTTGCAACATAAGTATGCTCGTTACGATGCTCGAGAGCCTTGTTGAAGAGATTGTTCTGGATATCTTCAAGAAGCTTTGCAACTGTTTCCTCAATGCCATCAAGTGAAACAACCTGCTTTTCTCCTGTGTCGCGTCTTACAAGTACGCAGCAGTTGTTTTCGATATCCTTGGGACCGATTTCAAGACGAACGGGGATACCCTTCATCTCGTACTCGGCAAACTTCCAACCTGGTGTCTTATCTGAAAGGTCGATATCAGCGCGGAGAGTCTTCTTAAGAGTATTGCAAAGCTCGGTAGCCTTTTGGGCTACGCCTTCCTTATGCATAGCAATCGGAACTACCATTACCTGCTTGGGAGCAATTTTGGGAGGAAGAACAAGACCGCTGTTATCG
>JAZRFX010000157.1:0-1647 GCA_045643845.1 Clostridia bacterium
CACGGAATAGGCTCGTCACTTTCAAACTTAAGCTTTCCAGCCTTAAATGAGATAATATCATCCGTCTTATCAAGGTCCTGCGTAACAAACGCAGTTATAATATTCTGCCAAGCAACGGCTGTCTTCGGACGCTTTACAAGAAATACCTCGAAAAGCCCGTCGTTGAGCGATATTGCAGTTCCAAGTCCGTGCTTGATTCCACCGACCTGAAGCGAGTTTGTAACCATTCCCAAAAGGAAATCATCCTCGATAACTATATCGTCAAAGCTCACCTTGAGATGTATCGGTTTAATGGAAGGAAGATTGCGGAAACCTTCAAGAACATATGCAAGATGACCGAAAACATTTTTAAACTCCTGCGCGGTGTTGTAAGATACGGCTGTAAATGCACCAAACGCCGCCACATACGCAAAATATTTATCGTTAAAAACACCTGCATCGCAAAAAAAAGGATTTCCGTCAACAACCATTTTAGCGGCACGCCTGATATCCGATGGAAGACCGACCGTGCCTGCAAAATCGTTTGTGCTTCCCGCAGGGGGAAATGCAAGAGGCGGACGCTTTTCTTTGTCAATTGACATCAGCGCGCTGACAGCCTCATTAAGCATTCCGTCGCCACCGCAAACGGAAATTATATCGTATTCCTCGGCGTGTTCTTTAATATATTCATACCCGTCAAACCTGCATTTTGTAGGATGCACGGTCACGGAGTAATCCTTTGAAGAATAGATGTCTATAATATCAGCGAGAAATGTCTTTACCTGAGCTTTTCCGCTGACGGGATTGTATATGAACAAAAGCTTTTTTTCCATACGCAGACGCCTTTCTTGCAAAAATATGCTTATGAATAATATTATAATTCTTTTTTTGTGAAAATTCAATACTCAATTTGTTAAATATTTAAACTGAAAATGTTAATTTTCATAGGAAAAACAGGCATAATATAAAATAAAGGGGGCTACTTTTATGGAAAATGAACAGCTTTTAGAAAACCTGAAAAATACGATAAAAAAAGAAGATGCAATAAAAAGAACAGTGGAAGCAGAAAAAACAATTGTTGAGAATACAAAAGAGTGTGGCTCAAAAATAGCGCAGGATATAAAAAAATAAAAGAAAGGGTATCGCAGCGATACCCTTTCTTAATTTTGCATATGAATTTGTGCGACTTAATCGCGAGTGACATTTTTAGTAACAAAATTTAGCCTGAACGCAAAATGGGTGACACGGCGCGTGTCTTATTCAGTGTCGGAAAGGAGCATATCTCCTACCTTGTAGACATCGCCTGCGCCCATTGTTATAACAATGTCGCCACGCTTCGCGTGTGCTTTTATAAATTCAGCCGATTCTTCGAAAGTCTTTCTATAGCAGGCGTTGGGAATAGCGTTTGCAAGCTGCTGTGCTGATACAAGCCCTGTGTCTTTTTCGCGTGCCGCATATATATCAGTGATAATAATGTTTGCACCACTTTCCGAGAGAATCCTCACAAAATCGTCAAAGAAATTGAAAGTTCTTGTATATGTGTGCGGCTGGAACAAGCACCAGATTTCGTTGTACTTCATATCGCGTGCAGCACCAAGTGTTGCCTTGATTTCCGTCGGATGATGAGCATAGTCATCAACAATCATAATTCCGCCCATAATACCGCGT
>JAZRFX010000158.1:0-2415 GCA_045643845.1 Clostridia bacterium
AAATCCTCGTACTTTAGTACGGGGATTTTTTTGTGGTTTCGAGCAGGATTCGAACAGCACGGCTTCCGAAGGAAGCAAAAAACGATCCAGTGAATCGTTTTTTAGTGCGCGGCTCGCGAATCCATCTTCTAATTTCAAAAAGTTTGTAAAATGGGAGAGTGAGTAGAGCGGTAGTGAATGGGGTGCCAGTGGCACGCCAGAGCCGCACAGCGGCTTTTCCGCAGAAAAGCGAATCCATCCTGTACATCTTAACAATTTCAAACAAAAAAGGACTTCAATTGTCATTCTGAACGAAGTGAAGAATCTCAAAAGCAAAGAGATTCTTCGTCGCAAGCTCCTCAGAATGACACTCGCAGTCCTTTTTATTACTTTTTAAACATTTCGCTACTTAAATATCGCTCTCCGCTGTCGGGGAAAAGTACCACGATATTTTTACCGCGGTTTTCCTCGCGCTGGGCAAGGATTTTCGCCGCGTGGAGTGCCGCGCCCGATGATATTCCCACAAGGAAACCCTCTTTTTCAGCGACAAATCTACCTGCGCTGTAGCAGTCTTCTATATCGATTGCGAGAACCTCGTCGCATATTTTTTCGTCAAAGTTTTTCGGGATAAAGTTTGCGCCGATCCCCTGAATTTTGTGCGCTCCGCTTACGCCCTTTGTAATGAGAGGCGAATCGGAAGGCTCAACGCCGACGATTTTGATATCGGGGTTTTTCTCTTTCAGGTATTTTCCCGTACCGCTGATTGTACCGCCTGTTCCGATACCAGCCACGAATATATCAACCTTGCCATCGGTATCTTCCCATATTTCAGGGCCCGTTGTTTCATAATGGGCAAGGGGATTTGCCTCGTTATCAAACTGCGAGGGGATGAAGCTTCCTTCGTACTTTTTGGCAAGCTCGTTTGCCTTTTCAATCGCGCCCGTCATACCCTTTGCGCCCTCGGTCAGTACAATTTCCGCGCCGTAAGCGGAAAGGAGCATTCTTCTTTCAACGCTCATCGTTTCGGGCATTGTGAGGATTACATGGTATCCCTTTGCCGCGCCGCAGCTTGCAAGACCGATTCCCGTGTTACCGCTTGTCGGCTCTATAATAACGCTTCCTTTTTTAAGAAGCCCTTTATTTTCAGCATCCTCAATCATTTTTGCGGCAACGCGATCCTTTGAGCTGCCTGCAGGGTTGAAAAGCTCAAGCTTTGCGATGATTTTCGCGTTAAGATTATTCTCTTTTTCAAAATTTACAAGCTCAAATAGTGGAGTTTTGCCGATGAGCTCCGTTATTTTTTTGTGCACCATATTTACACCTCAATTCCGCATTCTGCATTCTGCATTCTGCATTGGCGATAAACTCGGATACATCAGTATCCGAGTTTATCGCCCAGGCTGTCATCATTTTCTATCCAATCGCGCTCCACATCAATAATCTCATAATTATTTTCGTCGCGGCGCACGATAACCTTTGAAATACCTGCGTTTATAATATGTCTTTTACACATAGCACAGCTTGTCGCATCGTGAACAAGCTCGCCCGTTTTACAATCGCGGCCTGCAAGATAAAGTGTCGCACCAATCATATCGCGTCTGGGCGCACTGATGATTGCGTTTGCTTCACTATGCACGCTTCTGCAAAGCTCGTAACGCTCCCCGCGGGGAACCTGAAGCTTCTCACGACGGCAAAAGCCGAGGTCCATACAATTCTTTCTTCCACGGGGTGCACCTGTGTAGCCCGTAGAGATGATTTCGTCGTTTTTAACGATGATTGAACCGTAATTTCTGCGAAGACAAGTGCCGCGTTCAAGCACGGTTGTCGCTATATCAAGATAATAATTGTGTTTATCGCGTCTTTCCATAAGTATACCACCTTTTATAAAAATTATGTAAGTTTTTTCTTTTCAGGAAGCTGAACTATTGTTATTGCCGCGAACATCAGCACACAGCCGAATATTTCGCGCAGACTCATAGCCTGACCGATGAGAATCCATCCCGCAAGGCCTGCGAAAACCGACTCAAGACTCATCACAATAGATGCAACGGACGGCTCGGCATATTTTTGCCCGATAATCTGCAGCGTGTATGCAACACCGCACGACATTACGCCTGCGTAAAGAATCGGGATGGTGCATTTTAATATGTCAGCCATAACGGGCTCTTCAAATATGAACATAAGGACTGTATTTATCGTTCCGCAAACCAAAAACTGCAGAAAGCTTAATTTAACGCCTTCAACCTTGGGCGAAAAATAGTCAACAGCCATAATATGAAGCGCAAACGCAAATGCGCATATAAGGACGAGGAAATCGCCTTTTCCAAGGGTAAAATCCTCTTTAATGCAAAGGAAATACATTCCCACAACCGCGGTGAGTATGCTTATTACTGTCACGGGGCGGATTTTCCTGCCGAGGAAAAGTCCGTATATCGG
>JAZRFX010000159.1:0-3116 GCA_045643845.1 Clostridia bacterium
TTTTTGTGCACCTTCGGATTACAAAAATTCCCGCCGTCCCCGCACACCACTCGAATTGAAATAGGAGGAATAAATATGTTATGTGAAAAATGCGGCAAAAACAACGCATCAGTATTATATACCCAAATCGTAAATGGTAAAAAAAGCTCGCTCAATCTTTGTTCCGCGTGTGCGTCGGGCGAATCAATTTTTGACAATTTCGGCTCGCTTTTATCATTCGGCGCGCGCCCTGAAACAAGGCAGACCACCTGTCCCTTATGCGGAATGACACTTTCCGAGCTTGCGAGAAAAGGCAGAATGGGTTGCGGAAAATGCTACGAAACCTTCCGCCCGCAGGCAAAGAGTATGCTTCAAAAAATTCACGGGACAGCGGTGCATACCGAAACCAAAACTGGACCCGCGCCCGAAATCAAAGAAGAAAAAAGCGAAATTGATATTTTGAAAGAAAAACTCAAATCGGCAATAGAAACCGAAAATTACGAGGAAGCGGCTAAAATCCGCGACGAAATCCGCGAAAAGGAGGGCAAGTGATGAATAACTCAAACGAAAAAGACATTGCAGTAACCACCAGGATACGCCTTGCCCGAAATATAGCGTCGCTCCCTTATCCGCGCAAAATGACAAAAGCGCAGGCGGAGGAGCTTATAAAAACCGTGTGGGACGCGTTTTCAAATTCTCCGCTTAAAAACGAACTTAAAATGCATAAAATCAGCGACCTTTCGGATATTGAGAAAAAGGCGCTCATTGAAAAGCATCTTATAAGTGCCGAGCTTTGCTCTTCTAAAATCCCTGCCGTTGCGATAATCAGCGGCGACGAAAAAATTTCAATTATGGTAAATGAGGAAGACCACCTCCGCATCCAGGTTTTCGCGGACGGACTTGATACCGACAGCGCATACGACACTGCGAAAAAGGTGGAAATGCTCCTCTCCGAAAAGCTGACCTTTGACAAGGATAGTGAATTCGGCTATCTTACAAGCTGTCCTACAAATGCAGGCACGGGACTTCGCGCCTCGGTTATGCTCCATCTCCCCGCAATCACTATTGCAGGAAGCATAAATCCGCTTTTGAAGTGGGCGGCGAACCTCGGTATGACGGTGCGCGGACTCTACGGCGAAGGCTCAAAGGCAAGCGGTGCACTTTTCCAGCTTTCAAATCAGATTACCCTCGGTGCGAGCGAGGAGGATATCCTTTCAAGGCTCAATGCGGCGGCGTGCTCGCTCATCAGCGAGGAGCGAAGAATCAGCGCCGAGCTTTTTGAGAAAAACGAATTTGAAATGAAGGACCGCGCTTTGCGAAGCCTCGGAATTCTCAAAAACGCATATATGATTCCCTCAAGCGAAGCACTTTCGCTTGTTTCCAATGTTTGCATGGGAGCAAATGCAGGCATAATAAAAAATATAGACACATTTTCCCTTCGCCGCGCGCTCTTTGACTCAATGCCCGCGACACTCATTCTCGGAGATGAAAATTTATCCGCACCCGAGCGCGATGTAAAGCGCGCACAGATGCTTCAGATTTCAATAAAGGAGGAAAAATAATGGAATTTGAAAACAAATTTACAGCCAAAGCGCAAAAAGCGATTTCCCTTTCGCAAAAATGCGCCCAAGATACAAATTGTAACTATATAGGAACCGAGCATCTTCTCTACGGACTTCTTTCCGAGGGAAGCGGTTTTGCGGCGAAGTACCTTCAGGCGCTTAATATTTCCGCCGAAGCGCTTCTTGAAAAAATCGAAGGATTTAACAAGGACAATGCTTTCTCGGGGAATTTCGCAGGCTTTACGCCAAGAACGAACCGCGCACTTCAGCAGTCGGTAGCCGAGGCTCATAAATTCCAAAGCTCGCACATCGGGACGGAGCATATTCTCCTCTCCCTTGCGCGCGAACGCGACAGCGTGGCATTTAAAATACTGATGTCCTTCGGTGCGCCGAATAATCTTTACGAGGACATTGCGGAAAATCTTACAAGCGCAACGCCTCAAAGCCCCAAGAAAAAGGAAGCGGGAGCAGACACGCCTACGCTAAATCAGTTCGGCCGCGACCTGACCGAATTTGCAAAGGCGGGGAAATTCGATCCCGTAATCGGTCGTGAAAAGGAAATCGAACGCGTTATTCAGATTCTTTCAAGAAGGACAAAGAATAACCCCGTCCTTTTAGGCGAACCGGGTGTCGGCAAAACGGCTGTTGCGGAAGGACTTGCGCAGGAAATTGCAAATGGTAATGTCCCCGAGCTTTTAAAAGGAAAAAGAGTCGTTTCTCTCGACCTTTCAAGCGTTGTCGCAGGTGCTAAATCCCGCGGCGAATTTGAAGAACGCCTTAAAAAAGCCGTTGATGAAATCATAAACGCAGGAAATGTCATCCTCTTTATTGACGAGATGCACACCATCATCGGTGCAGGTGCGGCGGAGGGCGCAATTGATGCGGCGAACATCTTGAAGCCGTCACTTGCACGCGGAGAATTACAGCTCATCGGCGCGACAACTCTCAACGAGTACAGAAAATATGTTGAAAAAGACGCCGCGCTTGAAAGACGCTTTCAGCCCGTAACTGTCGGCGAGCCGTCGGTTGAAGAAACAATTGAAATTTTAAAGGGCATCCGCGAAAAGTATGAGGCGCATCACGGCGTAAAAATATCCGACGAGGCAATTATCGCGGCGGCAAAAATGAGCAACCGCTACATCACAGACCGCTTTATGCCCGACAAGGCAATCGACCTTGTTGACGAGGCGTGCAGCCGTGTGAAACTGACCTCGCTTACGCTTCCTCCCGAAATCAAGGAGCTTGAAGAAGCGATTGAACGCATCGGCGCGGAAAAGAAAGAAGCCATCAATTCGCAGGATTTTGAAAAGGCGGCGCTCCTTCGTGACGAGGAAAAGGAAAAGGGCGAAAAGCTTTCTGCTCTTACCGAGGAATGGAAGAAAAACACAACGGGCGCATCGGGCGAAATCGGCGAGGATGAAATTGCTGAAATCGTGTCGGGCTGGACGGGAATCCCCGTTAAAAAGCTTGCCGAGGAGGAGAGCGGGCGCCTTCGCGACCTTGAAGCAGTTCTTCCCAAGCGCGTTATTGGTCAATCCGATGCCGTAACGGCAGTAAGCCGCGCAATCCGCCGCG
>JAZRFX010000160.1:0-4249 GCA_045643845.1 Clostridia bacterium
ATCATCCTTTCCTGTTTTACGGTTGTGATAAAGCAGCACCGACCGCAAAACGCGAGTTTATAGTTATATATTTTTTCTTTTATTGAGTTTTGTGAGAATGATGAGAAAGCTTATTTTTTGTTTTAATGTAGAAATTCGTAAACGAATTTCGAATTTACGCGTTTTGCTCCGCACAAATGTCGCCTCGCGCAGTACCTTTGTACAGCTGCGGACTCCATTTGTACGCTCTGCACTACTTTCTCCCAACCTTTTCGAATGTGATAAAGCAGCAAAAAAAGCGGTACAAAGATTTGTACCGCTTTTAGTGTTTTATTATTTCTTTAAAAATGGGATTGACGCCCATACATAATCGGGGATTGCATATATACCAAGTGCCACGATTATAACAATTGCAATTATTATGAAAATCTTCTTAACAGCGCCGCCGAATTTACCATTCATCTTAAGATTGTAATAGATAATCGACATAACAAACGCGACTGCAAGTGCGATATAGTTTATGGGATAAGCCTTTGACGCATTCGTGAACAAAAGAATTGTTGTACTGAAGAATACGAAAATGCACATTGCGCAGTAGAGGAAAAATCCCTTTTTCTCTTTATAAGCGCTCCATGCCGCACAGCCCATAGCACCGCACAATGAAGTCCAGCGGAGAAGTGATATAAGAGATATCGCTCCATTTACTGTCATTGTAGAAGATGCCATTTCCTGTATAAATAAAAGAAGTAATGCGTATAAAATCGTTGCAGATGTAACGAGAGCGAGCTTGTTGCCGAGTCGCTCCTTCTCCTGCTTAGTAATCTGGTTTTTCATTTTATCCCTCCGAGAGTGATATTAACTCTTATATAGTGTACTATAAATGGGTAAAAAAGTCAATATCTTTGAGGAAAATGGTCGTAAAAATGATAAAGAATTTTGCCGAAAAGTGCATCCATACCGCTAAAATCCATCGCCTCGATATAATACGCCTCGAGCTCGTCGTGAAGTGATTTTGCTTCTTTTATCGAGCCCTCGGCAAGGGGAAGAATATCGCGCGCCATATTAAGCCTTTTTATAAGGTGCGGATAGAGGGGGAGCGAGGTGTAAAATGGCGTCATATCCACTTTTTCGCCAATTGAAAAAGGAAGAAAGGCGTTCTCGCTTACTATCGCCACACGACTTTTCGGGAAAATCAGGTGGTCGCATTTGCCTGAAATAATACTGCAGGGGCAGTAGATGAGTTCCTGCTCCTTCTCCTTTGCGTGATGGCGGATTTTTTGCAAAATGCAGTCCGCCGCCGCGCCGAATTTGTCGCAAAGGACATAAACCTTGTCGCAAAGAGAGGCGAGCGTATCTTCAAAAAGCACCGTTTCGCCGACGCTGACTGCACTTAAAAGGCGTGTTTTTTCGCATCCTTTATCGTCGGTGAAGGCTTCATCAATGATTTTGTGAGCAAGGTAGTCTGCTCTGTTTTTATCAACAAGCTTTTTCGTGTAGGAAAGGTTTTCAAAAAGGAGCGCGGACGCCGATTTTATATATGCCGTCGCGCTTTTGTGACAATCCGAAATTTTTTCGGCAAGTGGTGAAATTTCGCTCCTTTTACTGCGGAGCTTTTTCATATCCCACAAATCGCCCGTGTACATGATATGCGCCGTCACGCCCGCAAGGTCTGGCTCTATAATATGCGGAGCAGTCCCGTCCATAATGGCAAATTTTTGAGTATGGTCAATTACTGCATCGAGTGAATCAGGGTCCGACGCGCAGGGGATAAGCTCGATTTCGTGCCCTTTTTCTCGTGCAAAGGCGAGAACTCGTTTCATAAGCGAGCTTTTTCCGCTGCCTGCTCCTCCCTTTAAAATAAGCAGCTGCAAGTCTTGTCCTTGCAGCTGCTCAAAGTAAGATTTAAATCCATTATCTGAATTAGCACCGAGAAAGAATTTTGCATTTTTCATAATATCATCTCCCGTGCTATATTATGCACGAGAAAGGAAAAATGTTATTTTGTAACTGTTGCGATACCTGCTTCCTTGTCCCACGCAACCTTAACGCCGAGCATACGCTCGATAACATCGCTTGTTACGAGTGTTCTGCTCTCACGAAGAACGGGAACCTTTGCAGGAGCATATTCAGCGCCGTTTGAGAAAATTTTGGCATTTCCTATCTGAAGTGATGAAAGGATTCCGTCAACACTTACGAAAACGCTCTGTGTATCTCCATCCCACGCAACTGTTGCGCCGAGCTTTTCAGCAACGAATCTTAAGGGGATATAGAGTGTGTCCTCCTCAACAATGGGAGCGCGGTCGAACTCAACCTTTTCGTCAACAACGATAACATTGACATCCTGCGCGAAAACGCTTGTTACCGCAAAAATCATAACCATTGAGAGTAAAATTGCAACTATTTTTTTCATATTCCTTCTACCTCCGTAAATTCATTTTTTTCTTCCTCGAGATTTTTTGTGCTATCTATATTGTCGCCGTTTTCGGGGACAATTTCTTCCAAAGAGGGAGCAACCTCTGTTGAAGCTTCTTCAAACACCGTGGAAAGTGCGTAAAATTTCCTGCCTGTATCGCCGTTTACATACCATACTACTTTTTCGCCGATATCGACGGGAACACAACTGTCGGAAAGCTGTGCGCGGACGGTTTTTGTCTTTCCAAGCTGATTTCCGTCCTTGTCAACAAATGCGTAGCAAACGGTGTTGCTCGTATCCGCAAAATCGCTAAATTGTTGCCACAGCACCATAAAAGAGCCGTCCTTAAGCGGTGTTATATAAGGCGCACTCCCCGTAAATCCAAGCCCTGAATAACGGGCGAGGCAGGTATGCTTCATTTCCCAGATTTCCTTATCGGTCCACAAAAGGTAAATGTCGCGGTTTTCCTGAGTGATGCCTTCTATACTTGTATTGGTATAGCCCGTGGGGAGAGAATGGTCGATAGTATTTATCGCCGCGAGGTAGCCCGTTTCGGATTTTTCAAATCCGCCTATCATCGTGCCCGTACAGTTTGCCGCAAGCGGACCGCCGATGTTAAAAAGGCTCTGCGTTTTTACGACCTTGCCGACTGTGTCAAGCTCCTGCATAAATACTGCGCGGAGAGGTGCGGCATCGGAAAGCGTTGCCGTTATGATTTTGCCATTATCAATCTCGGTAAATTCCGCGAGCGCGTGACTCGTGTGATTGTACTGGAATTTTCCGAGCATATTGGTGACGGAGAGAGTCTTCTTGTCAATAATTATAGTCAGCTGCGTCTGCGGACGAGCCCCGTTTTCATCGCGGTAGCCACTGCGCGAGGTATGGAGCACGAGATAATTTTCATCCTCGCTCATATCCGCGCCCGACGCGTCAAAGGGAATCGCAGTTTTGCAGTTGTTTATCGAAATTTCGCCTAATTTTACGAAATTTTTATCGTAGATAACAATCTTTATAACCTCGCGCGAGGGATCATCAAGAAGATTTTCCTGACCGAATGCGATGTAGTTATAATCCTTTCCCACAAGGAGTGTGCCGAATATCGGAAGCTCCTTTTTAATGGCAAAGGACGAGAGTAAATTAAAATCACGATCGTATTTTTCAAGATTTATATGCTCGCCAACTTCAAGCGCGGTCAGCGTGCCGTCAGCATTTTCTATAATATGGCTTTTACGCGGAAGAGCCCAGCGGGAAAGCGTTTCATCCTTTGTAATATTGCTCGGCTCGGCATCAAGGGCTCTTTTAGCATCGGTCACGGTGACGGGAGAGGGTGTTTTTTCATCCACATACACATTGACTGTGCGAGCCGCCTCGCTCCACTCAAAGCTTCCGCATAATTTTGCGAGGTCGTCGGCATATATGCAGGTAAATCCGCCTATGTTGAAGCTTTCAAGCTCCGCTTCGCCGAAAACCGTCTTTATGTCGGTGTAGAGAACATCCATAACGGGAGTGCCGACTGCATTTTCCGAAAAATCCGTATCAAAATGGAAAAAGTCGCGTCCGCCCGTTCCGAAAATATCCTCCTCGGCGATAGTGAGCGTGCGCGAAGCATCGTCATAGCTTACGCCGAAGGGAAGAGTTTTTGCGTTTAAGTTTTCAACAACTACCGCGGTGCGCCCTGCAATATTAAAAGAGGGGACGCGGACGCCGTCTATATATGTCACTATATCCGTGGCGAGAACCTTGCCTACCCTGGCTCCTATCCTGTAGGCGAGGGCGCTCTGCCCGAAAGAAAAGCAGACAAGAAATAAAAGCACGAGCACTTTTTTAAGTCTGCGCATAATATCACCTCGTTTTTAG
>JAZRFX010000161.1:0-1942 GCA_045643845.1 Clostridia bacterium
AATTTAAAAATATGAATATAGACGAGTATGTGTGTGGAGTGGTAGCCGCCGAAATGCGCGCCGAGTTCGAGGAGGAAGCGTTAAAAGCGCAGGCAGTTGCGGCAAGGAGCTATGCTTATTACCGCAAGGAAAATCCGTCGCCCGACCATCCTGCTGCCGCGGTGTGTACTGACTTTGCGCATTGCAAAGCGTATAAGCCTATAGAATTACAAAAAAACTCGTGGGGAAATGATGCGAAAAAATATTCAGACAAAATCTCGGACGCAGTTTACTCCACCTCGGGAAAAGTTATAACCTACAATGGGGATGTAGCGCTGGCAGTATTCCATTCGCAGTCGGGAAGCGGCAGGACTGAAAACTCGAAAGATGTATGGGGAGGCGATGTTCCTTATCTTGTAAGCGTTGAAAGTCACGGCGAAGAAAACGCACCAAATTTTTATTCCACGCAAACAGTTTCGCTTGAGGAGTTCGGCAAAAAACTTAATGTGAAAATAGTTGGCGCAGAGGATATCGGCGCACCTGTGTTGAGCGAGGGAGGAAATGTTAAAAGTATAACTATCGGAGGCGTAGAGTTTTCGGGAAAAGATATACGGAGCCTATTTAATCTTCGCAGCAGTTGCTTTAAAATTCTTGTGAACAACGAAAATGTAACCTTTGAAGTAACGGGATACGGACACGGGGTAGGGATGAGCCAATATGGAGCAAATGCAATGGCAAAAGAAGGTTATAGTTATATAGACATACTGAAGCACTATTACACGGGAACACAAATAAGCGGTGTTTAAAAGAAGAAGGAATTGGTAAAAATAAATTCAGGGAGTGTGAAAATATGAAAAAAACTCAAATACCGCTTTATTTGTTACTTGCTTTATCCGTCTTCTTTATCAGCTTTTATGTCGGCAGAGCGACGGCGCTGAAAAACAGCGCAAAAAGCAAGCAGGAATCCATATATGCAGGTAAAATGCTAACGCCTCAAAAAGAAGAAAAAGCATTGCCAGCAGGAAGTATAACCGACAAAATTGAAAAACTTGATGAATTTGCAAAAGATAGTGAGGAAAAAACAAAAAAGCAGAGTGCGGAAGCAAAAACTAAAAAAACTGAAGAAAAAAAGGAAGAAACTCCTCCTGAAAGAATGCTTTTTCCTTGTGGACAAACTGTTCTTAAAGGATACTCGCAAAGTGCAGTATATTCGAAAACAATGGATGACTGGCGCGCGCATATGGGGATTGATTACAGCGCCGAGAAAGGCTCAAATGTCATAAGTGCCTGGGATGGAACAGTTTCTAGAATTTACAAGGATAATTACTGGGGATACTGTGTGGAAATTCTTCACTCGGGAAATGTGACGAGCATCTATAGAAATCTCGATGAAAAAATCAGCGTAAAAGAAGGCGATGAAATTAAAAAAGGACAAGCTTTTGCACTTGTCGGAGAGAGCGCTGTAATCGAGAAACGGGACGAGCCGCATCTTCATTTTGAAATATCGGTAAACGGAGTCACCATAAACCCTGAATCCTATGTATACTGAAAAAACTGCAGAGGAAATCTCTGCAGTTTTTTGTGTTGCAAATGGCATAATAGTATGTTATAATATTATGACTAATATTAACTTGGAGAGATATGTATGCCGCTTGATGCAGTAGCACTCGGTGCTATCGCCCATGAGCTTGATTGCGAGCTTAAAGGCGCTAAAATTGAAAAGATTCATCAGCCCGAGCGTGATGAGATACTGCTTGTTCTTAAGGGACAAAACGGCGCAAAAAAGCTTGTAATAAGCGCAAGTAGTGCCAATTCGCGTATCCATCTGGTTGAAGAAAGTAAGGAAAATCCTGCGGCACCTCCTATGTTTTGTATGCTTCTTCGAAAGCATCTCACGGGCGGAAGGATTGAAAGCATAAAAAGACTTGGCTTTGAGCGCGTGGCGGATATTGAAATATCTTCC
>JAZRFX010000162.1:0-4081 GCA_045643845.1 Clostridia bacterium
CTTTTAGGGGAGAACGAGCTTAAACTTGACGGAGATGTTTACAAGAGGGTTATCCCCGGACAGAGTAACGATGATGAAGACCTTTTTGACATATCCAAACAGAATCCGTCCGAAGTTTATGATATTATTAAAGGCGAATGGAAAAGGGAAGAAATAGATTATTGTGATTCGCTTGTGATGACGCTGAGCGAGGATCATATATATACAGAAATATGTGCTTGCGGAGAGTGCATAAACTACAAGAATTATTATATTTATAACGAAGAAGAAGAGTTCGTTGATCTGTATGACCTGGATGAAAAAACATACGGGTCAGGCGTTCGTATAGAAGTTATCTCCAACGACGAAATCAATTTTGGAGGAGAAATATATAAGCGAATAAAATGATGAAAAAGCAGGTCAACAGACCTGCTTTTTTATTTAAAGTACTTTTCCTAAGAAGTCGCGCAATCTCGGGCTCTTGGGAGAACCGAAAATTTCTTCGGGAGTGCCGATTTCCTCAATCTTACCGCTATCCATAAAGATTACGCGGTCAGCCATTTCACGGGCAAAGCCCATTTCATGTGTAACAACCGCCATTGTCATACCTTCTTTTGCGAGCTCCTTCATAACATCGAGCACTTCGCCGACCATTTCGGGATCGAGTGCACTTGTAGGCTCGTCAAAAAGCAAAACCTCGGGGTTCATAGCGAGCGCGCGGACGATAGCAATTCTTTGCTTTTGTCCGCCTGAAAGCTGACTGGGATATGCTTCCGCACGATCCTCAAGACCAACTCGCTTTAAAAGTGCTCTCGCTTCCGCTTCGGCTTCCGCCTGAGGCTTTTTAAGAAGCTTCATCGGAGCAAGCGTGATATTTTTAAGAATTGAAAGATGGGGGAAGAGGTTAAACTGCTGGAAAACCATACCCATTTTCTGACGATGGAGATTGATGTTGTTTTCGCTGTCTGTGATATCAACATCGTTGAAATAAATCTTGCCGTCGGTGGGAACTTCGAGAAGGTTCATAGAACGCAAAAATGTTGATTTACCGCAACCGCTGGGACCGATAATAACAATAACTTCGCCCTTTTTAATCTCAAGGTCGATTCCGTCAAGTGCCTTAACGGTGCCGCCTGTATAATGCTTCTTAAGACCTTCAACACGGATAATAGAGTTAGCGCTCATTCTTACGAAGCCTCCTTTCGAGGATGTTCACAAGCTTGGTAAAGAAAACTACCATAATAAGATAAATCGCCGCAACCGCCAAAAGAGGCATAAATGCGGAATATGTAGCCGCGCGGATGATATTACCACCCATAGTAAGGTCGCGGATAGCAACATAACCTGCAACGGAGGTTTCCTTCAAAAGAACGATAAATTCGTTAGCAAGCGCGGGAAGAACATTCTTAAACGCCTGCGGAATGATGATATACCACATTGTCCACTTGTAGTCAAAGCCGAGGCTTCTGCCTGCTTCAAACTGACCGGGATCAACGCTCATAATACCGCTACGCACGATTTCAGCCACATACGCGCCTGAATTTACACCAAACGCGATGATTGCAACCATTACGCCGTTTCGCGATGTTGCGAAAATTATGTAGTACATAATCATAAGCTGAACAACCACGGGAGTACCGCGGATGACAGTTAAGTAAAGCTTACAAAAAGCGTTTGCAATCCACAAAAAGAATTTTTTTGCGCCACGGGGCATTTCATCCTTCATTTTGTCATAGCTGGAGCGGATAATCGCAATCACAACGCCTAAAATGACGCCTAAAATAAGCGAGAAGAATGTAATATAAAGTGTGTTTTTAAGTCCTGTAAAAAGAAATTTCCAACGGTTTTCATCAATAAAATTCAATATGAAATCCGCTTTGAAATCGGCCCAGAATTCAGCCATAATATCACCTCAATAAAAAACAAAAAACGGAGGCGGCAGATACCGCCTCCGCAAAATTTCAAATAAAATTATTTGTTAGCTTCTTCAACATAAGCCTTTGCAGGTTCGTTATCAATAATAACGCAGTCAACCTTGCCTGTCTTAAGAGCCTGAACAGCTTCATTACCTGAAGCGTACTTCATAACGCGGTCTGCACCGAAATCGCCTTCAGCGTAGATGTCGCCTGTTGTACCCTTCTGTGTACCTACAAGGTATTTAGCATCTTTCTTGAAGAGGTCATCAGCAGACTTGATTTCGCTGCCTTCGGGAACGATGATAACCTGAACGCCCTTTGCATAGCTGTCAGAGAAATTGATTTCTTTTTCTCTTTCGGGTGTCTTTGTCATGCCAGCCATACCGAAGTCAGCCTTACCTGTCTGAACAGCTGTGATGATAGCATCGAAATCCATATCGTCGATAACGAGCTTCATACCAAGCTTGTCAGCGATTGCAGCAGCAAATTCAGCATCGATACCTACGATTTTTTCGTTTTCGTAGTATTCATAGGGAGGGAACTGTGCGTTTGTAGCCATATGAATTTCTTCTTTGCCTTCAACATCCTGCTGGAACTTAAGGTCGTGTGCCTTGCCTGAAATGTACTTGTCGATGATAGCCTGCTTTGTACCGTCAGCTTCAAGTTCCTTAAGAGCAACATTGATTTTTTCAAGAAGCTCTGTGTCTTCCTTTGCAACGCAGATTGCGTAATCTTCCTCAACATACTCTGTGTCAAGGATTGTAAGCTTTGCATCTTCCTTCTTTTCGCCACAAGCAGCGAATACGAATGCGCAAAGTGCGAGTACGAGTACAAGTGAAATAAACTTTTTCATCATAATACCTCCAAATATATTTTATGCTTACATTATAAATACAAATGTATAAATTTGCAAGAGTTTTTTACATTACTTCTTTAATTTAAGTGTTTTTTCGTACGCTTTTACTACTGCGCCCATGCTATCGGCGCGGAAAGAGCCTTCCTCAAGCGCGCGCACGCCCTCGATTGTAGTGCCGCCCGGAGAGCATACATTGTCCTTGAGCTCGGCGGGGTGCTTGCCTGATTTTAATACCATTTCAGCCGCGCCCTTCACGGTTTCAGCCGCATACAAAAGCGCCTTATCGCGCGGAAGTCCGCAAAGAACTGCGCCATCTGAAAGAGCCTCGATGAATAAATATACAAACGCAGGACCGCAGCCTGAAAGAGCGCTCGCCGCATCGATAAGCTTTTCGTCGATTCCGTCGGTAATTCCTGCAAGGCGGAAGATTTCTTTAAATTCCGCGATTTCGTCCTCGGCAACATCGGGAGTGTGAGTGTAGAGGATAACGCCCTTTCCGACAGATGCGGGAGTATTGGGCATAATGCGGATTACGGGAATTTCAACGCCGAAAGCCTTTAAAATTGCTTCGATGCTGATGCCTGCCGCCATAGAAACGACTACAAAGCGGTCCTTTCTTTTGCGGAGGATGGGAGCAATCTCCTTAATAGTATCAAAAATAACCTGGGGCTTTACACCTAAAAAGATGTATTTGCAATTTTCAGCGATAGTTTTGTTGTCTTCGCTGTGAGCGGAAAGCTTCGCCGCGAGAGCGTCAGCCTTGTCCTTCATAAAATCAGAAAGAAGTATGTATTTTCCGCCAATTGATTTTGCAGCAGCCGATGCAAGTGCACCGCCCATGTTGCCGCAACCTATAAAGCCTGCTGTTATCATTTAAATCATCCTTTCCTGTTTTACGGTTGTGATAAAGCAGCACCGACCGCAAAACGCAAATTTTTATTTGATTTTTTATATTATTTCTTTAAGAATGCTTAAGAATTTGGAAATCTTCTTTGAATATTTGAGGTTGGAATCCGTCAAAACGGATTCCTTGTTTTTTGTGCGTTTTGCTCCGCACAAATGTCGCCTCTCTTGTTTGGGGACAGGTCATTTTTGTTACGCCTGCGGCTTACAAAAGCCACCCCGTCCCCGTTGTTTTAACAACCGCGCTTGTAAGTTTTCTACTTTCTCCCAACCTTCTGCGGTCGTGAATAATTCTGCATTTTGCATTTTGCATTTTGCATTTATCTAACTTGACCGTTACCTTTTATAATATATTTATACGCGTTAAGCTCAAAAAGTCCCATCGGGCCTCTTGCGTGGAGCTTCTGCGTCGAAATACCCATTTCGC
>JAZRFX010000163.1:0-7324 GCA_045643845.1 Clostridia bacterium
AGCGATTCTTTAACGAATGGATACCTCTTGAAAATGAGTATTTCTCAAAGCTTAATATAAAAGAAAAGTGCGATATAACAATAAAAGTGGTGTAAATAATTACACCACTTTTATTCTACTATTTTGGGTTCTCCGTTTACATTTACTCTCCACGCAGGGGAGAAGAGGTAGTTATCTCTACCCAATGAACGAAGCGAATAGCCAAGCTCAATATCCTTTACCGTTCCTCCATCGGGAAAGAACTCTTTAAGCTTTGCACAATTCTCCGTAAATGAAATCGTCACGCGCTCTCTTTCAGTAAGTTCTTTGGGCCATTGTGCCTTTACAAAACAAACTTTTCCGTCTTTGTCAAATTCGGCTTCAAGATACATATTGAAAAGATTCGCGTCGTCATACATTTTGTAAAAAACCTTTGTTTTTTCATCATAGACGGCGCCCGTCATATCAAAACCGATTTTTTCAAGATCCTTCTTTAATTCCTTTGCGGAAATACTTTCGTCAGCTTCTTCCAATGTGTCGTAAGAGAAATAGTTGTCATTGACTGTAAGGACAGCGTCATCATTCGTTCCGACAAGATTATCCCCGACAGTACGGAAAGGAATTTGCTTTCCGAAAAAGAGCTCTGAAAGGTCGCTTGCCGAATAAAACTGCGCGTTATAAGTAGGCCTTGTATAATACTTCTTCGGGAAAATATCCTCCGATATTTCAAAGCCCGATTTCCTTATAACTGAAAGCGAAGAATCCACGACGCTTTGAGGAATGTTGGTTTTCTTAAGCGTTGTTGTAACAATAATGGCAAGCATAAAGATATTCATAAAGATAAGAAAGCCGACCATTATATTTTTTATATTACTCCATTTCATTCTTCGCTCACCTCCGAATCGATGATGGGCAAAGCTTCTTCGCTATAGCAGTAAATTCTGCCATCGTCAGTTCTTGAAAGCCATGCTGCAGGAAGATTGTCGCTGCCACCATTATCAAAGTAGCCAATATAAATATCTTCGATAACTGTCGGTGATTGCGACTGCGAATCAATTATTGAAACGAAATAGTCAAGAGCGCCGATAAATGTTTCGGAAATGGTTTCCGTCGAAACATTTTTGTAGGAGCGCATATACTGCCTGTATGAAATAAGGCGACCGCCCTTTACAGTAATTTCAATAGCACAGTCCATTTTTTCGTGACCTGCATTTTCACTGATAACAACCTTGATGGGGCGTCCGTTCTGGTAGTAATCAAACTTGAATGTATAAGGACGCGAACTGCTGTAATCCGAAAGGTCGCTTGATACAAGAATACTCAATGGCTCGTCGGAAACGCTTTCCCACACCTTTTCAGCAAAGTCAATTGAGGCGTTAAGAACATTGTAACTGTCGCCGCTCTCATCAAGAACGATACCGCGGTCTTCCGAAACAGCGTTGTACTCAAATACCGAGTCGGGATAAATTGTTGCAGAGGCATAGTTTGCAATATATTTCATTGCCCCTTGAGAATCCTTGTAGGGAGTTGCTTCGTAATTGAAACCAAAGTTTTCAAGGAGCTTTCCTTTAGAATTCGTGATAATAAGATTATGCGGAGCAAGTATCTGCGTAGCGGGCTGTGAGTCCGAGAAAAGCACAAGCGGATCAAGAGAAACATTACTGTCCTCACTAAGCTCAAGTCCAGTGCTGAACGCGGGCTGATAATAGCCGTCAGCATTAGTGTATACTGCAAGGTCGGATGAGGGGAGAGAATAGCTCTTTTTTAAGATGTGCGCATAAATTTCGCTCTCATCATTTCCGCGTGTTAAAATACAAATATCACTTTCTTCGCTTGAAGGGATAATGATAAACTCTCGCAAAGAATGGATTCCCTCGGGAACTTTTGAGGAATCAACGCCCATTATTTTGCAAAACATTTCACTTGAAAATCCCACGGGGTACTCAACGTAAATACTGAGCGATTCAAGACCTGCCTCCCAGGTGTCGCTGTCAATCTTTTTTGATGCCGTTACATCGCCCTCAAGGAAGGCTTTAATAAGCTCACGAGTTCTGACTTCAATAGGAGCAAATCCTCGGTCGGTGTTATAATATACCATCCACAAAGAGCCGTCATTTATAAGGAGCTTTCGCGGAAGTGATAAATTCTCTTTTGAAATACTATATTTAGGCTCAATGGGGAAGAAGCGTGCCACAAGAGGATTTTCCCTTACATACTTGTAGAAACTTTCTCCGAGGGAGTTTGTGGAGTTTACAAACCACAACTGAGCTGTAAGAAATATTAAATTGAATATAAGAATGAAAATGACAGAACTTTTAATTCTTTCCTTCAGCACAAACATCCCTCCTTACAAAATACTTTTAATTGAAATAAGAGCTTCAGACTGATGCCTGAAGCTCTTTAATCTTGTCGTCAATTCATCCAGCCATTAAAAAGTGACTGTATTCCGTTTGATAAACCGCTTACATTGTTTAAAATCTTCTGATCGAGAACATTGATATCAAAATAAACAATCTGATATGTGCCGTCAGCCGCTTCGGCTCTTACGGCGAATTTGTTATGACCGCTTGAAAGTGATACCTGCTTGTAGAAAACGCCTGCATTACCGATAGTAGTCTGTGAGATAGCACCGTTTGCATCCTTAAGTGAAACATAAGTTGTGCCGTTCCACTTGTAGTAAGCAACGCTTACGCCGCTTTTACCAGTTCCTGTTATGCCATAGGTTTTCTTAAGTGTAGCTGAATTTTTTGTTTCAGGCTTCTTTACAACAATAAGATTTGTTGCGTTACCATTATCGTCAACTGAAACGGTTGCAGGGTTTGCAGCCAATACACTGATAGAAGACAATATTAAAATGAAAGCAATTAAAATTGCACTTAATTTTTTCATGGGAAACACCTCGAAAATATATGCTATTCTACTTTAGTGTCTTCATTATACACTATGAATGTTACAACCGTGTTACATTCGCCTTAATGATTTATTACTTTTTACAGGTAAATTATTCCTGCTCATCCTTATCATAGAGAGGAAGGGTAATCTTAACAATAGTTCCCTTCTGTTTGGGACTTTCTATTACGATAGAGCCTTCGTGTCTTTCGATAATTTCCTTTGCAATTGCAAGACCAAGTCCCGTACCGCCACTCTGACGGCTTCTCGCCTTATCAACGCGGTAGAAACGCTCGAAAATTCGGGGAAGATCGCTTTCGGGAATACCGATACCATTATCCTTGACAGTTATATAAGCCTTTGAGAAATCTCCATAACAGCTTATTTCAACCTTACCGCCACCGGGGGTATATTTAATTGCGTTTGAAATAATATTTGTAAGAACCTGCTCAATCGCATCGGGCTCGCCAAAACAAGTTGGGGAGCTCATCTTTATATCGGTTTTAATAAGATGCCCTGTGTTTTTAGCACCGATTGAAAGCTTTTCGGTTACCGAGGCAACAAGCTGAGCCAGGTCAAACTTTTTCCTTCTTTCAATAACCTTTGAGCTGTCAAGCTGTGAAAGAGTAAGAAGGTCCTTTACAAGTCTTGTCATTCTGTCGGCTTCGTTTTCAATTACGCCGATAAAGTGAAGCACGGAAGCATCAACATTTTCTCCGCCCATATCCGAAATTGTTTCGGCATAGGTCTTAATCGTGGTAAGGGGAGTGCGAAGCTCGTGCGAAACATTTGCAACGAATTCACGACGCGCATTGTCAAGCATCTGGCGGCGGGTAATATCCTGGAATACTACAACGACGCCCGCAGTTACAGAGCGCTCCGTCTTGAACGGTGCGAAAAACGCCTTTAAGTTCTTGCCGCGGAATTCAATATCACGCTCAATCGTTTCATCCGAGTCGATATACAAAATGCGGTAAAGCGAAATATTAGCTTCAAGCATATCGAAAAATTCATCAAATGTCTTTTCCTTATCCTCTCCCAGAAGCTTGTCACCTGCGGGATTTATATGGATAAGCGAACCCGAATTGTCGTACGCAAGTACGGCGTCGGTCATATGAAGCAGTATCGCCTCAACCTTGTTTTTTTCCGCCTGAATTTCTTCAAGACTTGTATTGATTTTGCCCGCCATTTCGTTGAAAGCAATCGTAAGTCGACCAATTTCATCGCGCGAGCGCACTTCGATTTTGTGTGTAAAGTCACCCTCCGCCATACTTTCGCTTCGATGCTGAAGTGTCGAAATGGGGGAGATGATAGTTCTTGACAGGAAGAATCCGAGTATAAGACTGATAAGAAGTCCGAAAAGCATAGCCCAGAATATGTTGATGAACATATTGGTTATGATTTCATTAACCTCCTGCATTGAGTCGGTTACATAGATAATATATTCGCCGTCACCGACGGGAAGGGCATAGTCCATAAATTTTTGATTTTCATCGGTAATATTTCCGCGCTTTCCATCGAGTGCAAGCATAAGATTACCCGTTGCGTCAAGCTTTCCCGTTTCCGATGAAGAACCGCCGAGAATATTGAGTGAATCGTCAAGAATGTAGTAGTTTCTGAACGAGTCAATACCCATTCGTACCGAGTATACCTTGAGCAGCTCAAGACAGCCTTCAACGCCATTTTCCCCGTCTATCGCGGATTCGAAATCGGTTACAACATCGTCGCTGAAAACCTGCGTGTCGAGGGAATTGGAAAAGTCATTATAATAGTACGCGGAAATATTTTGCAGCAGAAAAGTACCGACAACTATCATAACGCTGACGGTTAAGAGAAGGAATATTGCGATAATTTTCCACTGAATACTCTTGAACATACAATTCTACCTTACTTGTTAAAATAATATCCTACTCCGCGCTTTGTCATAATGAAATTGGGAGAAGCGGGGTTATCCTCAATCTTTTCACGAAGTCGTCTTACAGTTACATCGACTGTACGGACATCGCCGAAATATTCGTATCCCCAAACCTTTTCAAGGAGAGTTTCGCGGGTGAATATTTGTCCTGACTGCTGTGCGAGGAACTTTAAAAGCTCAAACTCGCGAAGAGTCAGGTCTATAACTGAATCGTTCTTTTTAACCTCATAACGGGAAGGGTTAATAGTAAGATTCTGGAATGTTATAGTATCGCCTGTTTCTTCCTGCGGTGCATCTGCGGATGTACGGCGGATATTAGCCTTGACACGCGCCATAAGCTCGCGCACAGAGAAAGGCTTTGTGCAGTAGTCGTCAGCACCAAGCTCAAGACCAAGTACCTTGTCAACTTCCTCATCGCGTGCAGTAAGCATAATGATAGGAGTAGAGTGCTTTTCGCGGATTTTCTTACAAACCTCAAAGCCATCCATCTTGGGAAGCATTACATCAAGGAGTATAAGGTCAGGCTTCTCCGTAAGAGCAAGTCTGTATCCTTCCTCGCCATCGTATGCGGCAAGAACTTTATATCCTGATTTTGTGAGATTAAATTTAAGTATTTCAACAATAGGTGCCTCGTCCTCTATAACCAAAATAAGTTTCTCCAAAATAATTACCTCCGTTTCAGTATATTACTATACATAATATATTTTATATTATTTTATGGGGGATGTCAACAAAAACAGTTGACAATTTAATAGGAAGGTATTATAATAAGTAAGAATTATATACAAAGGCTGTGACGAAGACAGTAGCACTAACCAAAATGGCGTAGCGAATCGGGGACGGTGTAAGCCCGATGCAAAGTAGGTTTTTGTGAATATCACTTCCGAGCCGCGCTTCTGAAAATCAGTAAGAGGTGACGGGCAGTTCCTCCGTTAAGGGAACGCATATGATGGTATGCTAATTAGGTGGTGCGATTACTTCGTCCTGATTAGGGCGGAGTTTTTTTGTTTGATAATAATTATTTTTATATATTTTAAGGAGGTAGTGCTATGTACAATAAAGTAGATACCACACTCAATTTTGTAGAAAGAGAAAAGAAAATAGGTGCTTTCTGGCGCGAAAACAGTATCTTTGAAAAGAGTATTGAAAACCGCGCAAAATGCGAAAGCTACACATTCTATGACGGCCCTCCCACAGCGAATGGTAAGCCTCATATCGGTCACGTTTTAACTCGTGTAATCAAGGATATGATTCCCCGTTACCGCACAATGAAGGGCTACAAGGTTACCCGTAAGGCTGGTTGGGATACACACGGCCTTCCCGTTGAACTTGAAGTTGAAAAAATATTAGGTCTTGACGGCAAAGAGCAAATTGAAGAGTATGGTCTTGAACCCTTCATCGCAAAGTGTAAGGAAAGCGTTTGGAAGTATAAGGGTATGTGGGAAGACTTCTCACAGACAGTTGGCTTTTGGGCTGATATGGATAATCCCTATGTAACCTACGAAAACGATTTCATAGAATCAGAATGGTGGGCACTCAAACAGATTTGGGACAAGGGCCTTCTTTACAAAGGCTTCAAAATCGTTCCTTACTGCCCCCGTTGCGGAACTCCGCTTTCATCACACGAAGTTGCGCAGGGTTATAAGAATGTTAAAGAACGCTCTGCAGTAGTTCGTTTCAAGGTAGTGGGTGAGGATAGCTACTTCCTCGCTTGGACAACAACTCCCTGGACACTTCCTTCAAACGTTGCGCTTTGCGTAAACCCCGACGATATTTACTGCAAGGTAAAGGCTGCCGACGGCTATACTTACTATATGGCTGAAGCTCTTCTTGATAAGGTTTTAGGAAAGCTTGCAACTGAAGATGCTCCCGCATACGAAATTCTTGAAACATACAAGGGTACTGACCTTGAACACAAGGAATATGAGCCCCTCTTTGATTGCGTGAAGCCTATCTGCGAAAAGCAAAACAAAAAAGGTCACTTTGTAACCTGCGATTCATATGTTACTATGTCTGACGGTACAGGTATCGTTCATATCGCGCCTGCATTCGGTGAAGACGATGCTCAGGTAGGAAGACGCTACGACCTTCCTTTCGTACAGCTTGTTGACGCAGCAGGTAATATGAGTGAGGAAACTCCCTTTGCAGGCCTTTTTGTAAAGGATGCAGATCCCAAGGTTCTCGTTGACCTTGAAAGCCGCGGTCTTCTCTTTGACGCTCCCAAGTTTGAGCATGATTATCCCTTCTGCTGGAGATGTGACACACCTCTTATCTACTACGCAAGAGAGTCCTGGTTCATCAAAATGACTGAGGTTCGTGAAGACCTCATCCGCAACAACGAAACAATCAACTGGATTCCCGAAACAATCGGTAAGGGAAGATTCGGCGACTGGCTCAAGAATGTTCAGGACTGGGGCGTAAGCCGTGACAGATACTGGGGTACTCCTCTTAATATCTGGATTTGTGAATGCGGACATCAGCATTCAATCGGTTCTATCGAGGAACTTCGTTCTATGAGCGATAACTGCCCCGAAGAAATCG
>JAZRFX010000164.1:0-2116 GCA_045643845.1 Clostridia bacterium
AAAGATAGAAAAAGCCGACTTTTGGGATTGAAAAAAGCCATAAAATATGTTAAAATATCCCACAGTAGCATTATAAGGAGTTGTTTTGAATGAAAGAAATTAAGGAATTAAGATTCGAGGACTTAACCGTTGAACAAAAAATTGGTATGCTCTTTGTTGTTCGTGGTTTCCGTGACGACGAAGACAAGGCATTCGTTCTTGATATGATTAAAAAGCATGCAATCGGTGCAGTTCAGATTTTCACCTGGGGCGACTATCAGAAACTTATAGATGAAGTGAAAGAAGCTGCTGACTATCCCATCCTTATCTGTGCAGATATGGAAAAGGGTTTCCCCAGAAGCGAATACAAAATCGGTTCGCAGATGGTACTCGCTGCAACAGGCGACGAAAAGTATGCTTATGAATTTGCTCGTCTTACTTCAATCGAAGCTAAAAAGGTTGGTTACAACTGTATCTGGAGTCCGATTATAGATATCGGTGTAAATATGCGCAGATTTTCTGACGACCGTGACACCTGTGCTAAATACGGCACAGCTATGGTAAAAGGCTTCCAGGATGAAGGCGTGGTTTGCGGTGCGAAGCATTTCCCGGGCGATAGAATTCAAAAAGCAGACCCCAATAAGCATATGGACGGTCATATTGAAAGAAAGAAGCCCTCAACAGTTACTGAAGAAGAACTTATGGAAGGCGCATTCGTTCCTTATATCAAGGCAATCAAGGAAGCTGACCTTTCAGGCGTTATGGTTGGTCACAGCACTATGGCAAACATTGATCCCGACCATCCCGCTTCAATGTCACCCAAGGTTATTTCGCTTCTCCGTAAAATCGGATTTGAAGGCGTTCTTTTCTCCGACTCTATGGCAATGATGGGTGTTGCAAGCCGTTACGGTGTTGAAGAAACAACATGGCGTCCCATCGCCGCAGGCTGCGACCTTGTTCTTCCTAATTATCGTGCATCCTTCAAGGAAGTTTACGATTATATGATGAAAGCTTATAAGGAAGGCAAAATCACTGACGAGCGTCTTGATGAAGCAGTTAAGAGAGTTCTTGCAGCGCAAAAGAAAACTATGAAACCCGCTTCCGCTACCGAGCTTACCGAGGAGCAAAAGGAACTTACAACAAAAATTTCGCAAATGGGTATCACAGCCTACTGCCACGAAGGGGTAGAGGCAAAGCTCCCCGAAGATACAAAGAAGCTTTTCGTAATTATGCACGAAAATCTTTACCCTGGTATTGTTGATGAATCCAAGGAACTTGAAAAGCAAACAGGCTTCAGCCTTCAGGATGCGCTCAAGAAAAAGGAACTCATCCTCAAGGAATATCCCGATGCCGAGGTTCTTCTCATCAACGAATATCCCCACAACTCCGAAACTGAAAAGCTTGTTCACGCACTTGCAGAAGCTGACGAGGCAATTTTCTATACATTCACAAACTCAACAAGCTACCTTGCAAGCAGCAGCCTTTCAATCCGTATTCAGTATGTAATAGGCTGCTATACAGACAAGATTTCAACAATTGTACATATGGGTGTTGTTCACGATGTTAAGCGCGTAAGCGCAATCAAACGCGTGCTTTATGCATTCCCTGGTAAAGACAGCGTTCAGCAGACACTCGACGCACTCAAGGGTAGATTTATTCCCACAGGAAAACTCCCGATTAATATGGATTAAAAAATATACACACCTTTGTCAAAAAAATATTGACAAAGGTGTGTTTTCATATTATAATCTACAAGTAGCCAAAAATGGCCCCATAGTCTAGCGGCCTAGGACGTCGCCCTCTCACGGCGAAGACCGGGGTTCGATTCCCCGTGGGGTCACCACAAAAAGAGAAGCATCCACTTGTGTGGGTGCTTCTTTTTTTGTGCTTTCTGAAAGGGGAATCGAACCCTGTGAGGGCAACGAGCGTGGAGAAAACTATTGATAATCGTTTTTAGCGAAGTTGGTGCGCAGACGGGTACTGCAAACGAAGTTTGCGGTCGTCAAGCAGGCAGGGTGCGAAGCAACCGCTCCCCGTGGGGTCACCACAAAAAGAGAAGCATCCACTTGTGTGGGTGCTTCTTTTTTGTGCTTTCTGAAAGGGGAATCGAACCCTGTGAGGGCAACGAGCGTGGAGA
>JAZRFX010000165.1:0-1159 GCA_045643845.1 Clostridia bacterium
TTCAAACTCACGAATCGTTTTCTTGCGTTTATGAACAAATATTCCTTCCAGACATACTTGCTACACACTATATTTACCGCAGGGATAAGAATAATCCTGCTTCGGGTAGGTGTAGCGCAGTGGTGGTTACATATTATTCTGGGCACACTTGGCGGAATAGCATTTTCTATCATTTCCGCACAAATTGCAAAGAAAACTAAATTTTTAGATTTCGTCTTTTTCCCGACGAAAACATATTCTTCATATAAAAAATATAATTAATTGGTTTATATTAAAGAAAGGATTGATAATATGAAAAAAATCTTAAGCATTCTCTTATCAATGTTACTTGTGCTTTCGCTTGTACCTTGCGCAATGGCAAACAGCGATGTTGCAGTGACTCTTGACGGAGAAAAAATCGAGTTCGATGTAGCTCCTCAGATAATCAACGACAGAACAATGGTTCCGCTTCGTGCGATTTTTGAGGCACTCGGCGCAACTGTCAATTGGGATGAGGCAGCTCGCAAAGTTACATCAACAAAAGGTGACAAGACAATAGAGCTTACTATTGATTCTGACACAATGTATGTAAACGGGGAAGCAGTTACACTTGATTCTCCTGCAACTATCGTGGACAGCAGAACACTCGTTCCGGTAAGAGCGATTTCCGAATCATTCGGCTTAAAGGTTGATTGGATTGATAGCACACGCACAGTTGTTATTTTAACCAACACCCTTACAGTTGCAAAGGAATCTTCTCATAAATACTTAAGAACTGTTCATCCCGGCGATACCATTACTTATACTTTCACAGTAAAGAATGGTACAGAAGAAGCAAAACAGTTTGACATTACTGACAAGGTTCCCACACTTACTACATATAAAAGTGGCGATGCTGTTGTAGACGGTGATAACCTTACATTCAGCGTAGATGTAGCTGCAGGCGAAACAAAAACACTTTCTTACGCAGTTACAGTAACTGACGATCTTGCAAAGCGCGGTAATCCTATCGTATCAGACAGTGCAGAGTATCTTGGAAACAAGATTCCCTGCGAAGATGTTTATATTGGAGTAACCTTTAACGAGTACGATATGGAAAAAGTCGTTCAGGCAATGCACGCTCTTCGCAATTCAGAGTTTACCGGTAAAGACCTTCTTGCATACTATTTCAGAGTTGCAT
>JAZRFX010000166.1:0-2324 GCA_045643845.1 Clostridia bacterium
ACAATCTCGCCCTACGACACAACTTACGGCGGAACGTACTGTCCCAAGACGGGCGATTATTTCTGCACCACCTGGATGCGTGGTACGGGCTATGTATACAATGTGCACACGGGCGAAAAGAAATGCCTCGGTCAGGTTTCCGACACCGCGACAAGCAGAACCTTCCTCTGCTCCGACGGGCATATCTACGGCTCTACATATTCGGGCAAGCTTTTCAGATATAACAGCGACATTCGTGATATTGAATACCTTGATGCAGATATCAAGGACCTTATGCGCCACGCGAGGGAAAAGGACGGCGTTATTTATATGACAACGGGCCCCTGCTCCGTTGACGGACGCGGACAAATGCTTTTTGCATACGATATGAAAACGGGCAAGGTTAAAGAGATTGGAAGACCTGTTCCCAAAATTGATTATTCGGGCGACCTTAAAAATGTATTCTTCAACGCCTATGGTATGGATTTCGACAGTAAAGGCAGACTCTGGTACGGATGTATGACCTTTACTCCGCAGATTAAGTATGCAGGCGTGCGCCTTTATATGTGGGACTTCCTAAATGGAAAGGAACCTGTTGACCTCGGATTCCTCGGCACAGAAAAGAGAACTCTTTCCATAACTGCGGAGTTCAATATTTATGACGATGTTATCTATATTTCCGACGGTAACCACACAAGCGACAAGGACGCATATTGCGGAATAATTTCAATCGATTTGCGACAGTTTGTGCCTGCAATCGAGACGGAAAAACGCATCCCTTCACACGATTATATGAACTATCTTCCTTATCCGCTTGAGTGTTCGAAATACTATCCCAAGGACGATTTTGAAGAGAATTGGGGTAAGTTCTACGAAAAATATCTCTTTGAACAGAAAATGAAAAAATTCCTTGAAGATAACTATTACATCAAGCCTTATCCCGAGGTAAAGGCAATCAGTTATTGGGAAGAGGTTGGTCGCAAAAACACAGTTGTAAACGAAATTGAATGGAAGGACAATGAAACTATTGCTATCTATTGCGGTAGTGAAAAGACCTTCAAAATTGATGTTGACCTTACAAGCGGAGAAAAGAAAATCGCGCCTTATGAACTTGTAAAGGCAAACGAAATCAAGGAAGATGTAGCAGCCGATTTGCGCCTTCCCTTTATGGCGGGCAGACAGTACCTTGCAAAAGCAAACGCATCGGTAAAAATGGACGACGGCAGCATTATCGTCGGCACAAAGGATATGATGCTTGCAAAAATCAAAGAAGGAAAGGTTAAGTCGCTCGGCGCAGTTACTCCCTGCGGCAGCGTGAATTCTCTTATAAAAGCAGGAAAATATGTCTACGGCGTTGCAGGCTATGAAAAGGGCACCTGCAATATGTTCCGCTATGACGATGAGTGCGGTATCGAACAGCTTGGCTATGTGCCCAAGGCGTTTGCGCCAAACGGCAGAAATGTTTGCATATTCAATGCAACCACAATGGAAATAAGCCCCGACGGAAATTATCTTGCAATCGGCGGCGCAGACGCGCTTTCAGGCGTAATCGTATTAAAACTCAATTAACAAAAAACGCGTATGGAATACCATACGCGTTTTTGTTGTAAAAGGGAAGATTTTGTGGTACAATAAACTTGCAAATTCACAAACTGTTCATAAATAGGACATAAATTAAAAACAACCGATTGATATAATTTTTACATAGAAAAACGAAAGGAGTTTTTGCCATGAAAAAAACACGGACAATACTTATCGCCGATGATGACGCTAATATATGCGAACTTGTGCGCCTTTATCTTGAGAAGGAAGGCTTTGAAACTATCGTGTGTCTTGACGGCGAGCGTGCTATAGAAATATGGAAACAGGGCGGGATAGACCTTCTCATGCTCGATATTATGATGCCTAAAAAGGACGGCGTTTCAGTATGCCGCGAAATCAGAAAGGAAAGCAAAACTCCTATAGTTATGCTGACCGCGAAGGGCGAAACCTTTGACAAGGTTTTATGCCTTGAACTTGGCGCAGACGACTATGTTGTAAAGCCTTTTGAGGGGAAGGAGCTTGTCGCTCGCGTGAAGGCGGTGCTCCGCAGAAGTATTGACAGCGTAAAAGATAACGAGGAAAAGGTAATCTCCGTTGATAAAATGATTATAAATCTCACAAACTACGAGCTTGTTTTAGACGGAAATAAGATGGAAATTCCCCCAAAGGAGCTTGAACTTTTGTATTACCTTGCATCGCATCCCAACCGCGTATTTACGCGAGAGCAACTGCTTGAAGATGTCTGGGGCTTTGACTACTTCGGTGACTCGAGAACGGTCGATGTCCATGTAAAGCGAATCCGC
>JAZRFX010000167.1:0-4009 GCA_045643845.1 Clostridia bacterium
CCCTTCTGCAATCATCCCGACCGGTAATGATTTTAATGTTTCTCTGACCAAACTGGCTCAAAGTAAACCTATCGAACTGCTTCCAACCATCCTCGTTAGTGCCGAATACAAAATCATCTTCTCCAAGATTATTAGGACGATAGCCGCTTTCCAAATAATCCTGCAATGCGTTCTGTGCAATCGTCGGGAACGCACAGATTCTCGCCTTGCCGCCCTTACCATTCTCGACCGTAATAGTTCCTTTCTCAAACGAAATATCTTTCATCTTCAAATCGCGCAGTTCCGAATTGCGCAGACCAGAAGTAAGGAACACAACAAGGATTGCACGATTGCGCTTCCACTTAATCTCCGTAACGCCCTTCGGTCTGCCGCTCGAAAGAATACTGCGGAACTCGTTTGCCGTAAGCAGTTTTGTGTACGGCTTTTTCTTTTCCGTGTTGACCGCTTTCTTGCTCGGCATAACAACGGGAATAACGGGGGACTTGTCGAGCATTTCCATCTGCACAGCCCAGTCGAAGAACGCCTTAATCACGCCCATGTAGAAGTTCAGCGTAGTAATCTTAACACCTTCCTCGTTCATCGAAACCTTCCAGTCATTCACGCTTGCGATACTGGCTTCCTCATACCCTTCGGCTTTCAGAAAGTCCATGTATTTCTTCGTAATTCGGTCGTAGTTTGCGATTGTCCCCGCAGACAGACCATCTGCCGTTTTAGAAGACAAGTATGCCTTAATCGTCTTCTCAACGCGCTGAATCGTGTTCCCTGTTTCGTGTACCTCATGCAAGCTCTGTTCCATATCTCATTTCTCCTTCCAGTTTTCTTTTTTGTCTCATCTGTATTTCTCGTTTTGTGTATTTCTTCGGCAGAGGATATACCGTCAATAGTGCTTCACCGAAGAACACATAGACATTACCATTCCAAATGCGTACATCCGTAATCTCTGTGCTTTCATTCTTACTGTCGATGTACTTCTTTAACTTACCCGTAGCGTTCTCGTAGTTCAAACCCTTCTCATATGCGATTTGTGCGTTTCTCCGTGCGGCTCTCTTTGGAATGCCGCATCGAGTCTTCATTCGTTTCTCTCCATGCTTCGTTACAGTAGTCATCCGCTCGTCCTTTCAATAGGCATATAATGTTAGTATTGTAACCTATAATGTGTCCTTCGCTTATTATAATAACCCATAAAGTGTCGTATGTCAAGCGCAAATTAAAAGGAATGTGCAGATTTTACACATTCCTTTTTGCGCCCGATTCAGTTGTTCTTACCCGTCAATAATCTCCTGCAAGATGCCGATTGCACTATCAATGTTATCGCTTGCTTCATCCATGTTGCTGATGTTTTCTTCCATCTGTTCTCCGCGCTCGGAGTATTGCAAACCCTCTGGCATATTGTCAAATGCGTCCTGCTCTTCGTCCGTTGCGTCCTGTACAATCTGCATTGCTTCTTCCAACTTGCTTACAGCTTCAGCCAAATACTTCCTTCTCTGCTTGTTCATATTGTGTTCCTTTCTTATTCTCCAATCGTTTCTTCAACGCCGTATGCCATTGATTCTTTCATTAGCATTCTAATGTCCTCTACTGTTAAAAGACCGTCTAAAACTTCCCGATGAATCTCTATTTGCGGATGGTCGCTATCACACTTAACGGCATCGTATTGCTCCTTCGCCTTTTGAAAAGTGCTGTAGTAAACGGACTTCATCGGAAAGTATTCAGTATGGTTATAGTCCCATGCGTACCATTTAACATAGTATAGAGTTTTCATAACGTGTTCTCCTTATTTAACTTTAACGCCGTACTCATCTTCATACCATTCTACAATATCATCTACATCATCGTCAAGGAACATCCTTATGTATGCTCCCTGTGACTGCTTGAACGCAATTGCGTCTGGCTTACCATTCGGAAACCAATCATCAATAGATGGGGCGGTGCAGAACACCTTTAGAATTACTTCGCTCATGTATCTTCCGTTACTGTTCGCACCCCATTCCTGCACTTCGAGTTTGTGTTCCGCTGTTTCCACAACGCGGTACTCCATACTGTCACAATGCAACGCCGCCCAATTCGCTCGTTTCAGAGCGTTCTTCAATTGTTTTCTCGTCCACATAATGCGTCACCTCAATCAATATACACATAATCAAACCACATATCTTCTGGCAAGTCGGTGCATTCAATCGCGCCGACCCCATCATGTGTTACTTTCAACTCCTTGAACCCAAGTGAGTCCATCGTGTCAAGCACAGCATCTTCAAATGCGGGCTTAATAATCAATCTGATATACACGCCGCATTCATTGCTCTCGTAAACCAGAATGTCATGTGCGTAACCGTATGTCATATCCCAACGAAACATTTCGTAAATCGAGTTCTTCCATTTCTGGATGTCTCCGTCAAAGTCTTTCCAGTACGCATAGATTGTTACAGCTTCCTCTGCGTAAACATTAACTCTTGCTTTCTTTTCCATAACGTGTTCCTCTCTTTCTTACATCTTGAACCAATTGTCATAGTCTTCGCAAGAGCAATATCCTGCGGCAGACTCAAAGAACTCTTTTGCTTTTCTTAATCTCTTCTTCCAAACCTTATCGTCTTCGTCATCAATCTCTACGATGAAATTGTAGAACTCGTCACCATTTATAATCTGTTTCACAATATGTGCAGGATAGAAGAGTACCTCTCCGAACTTTTCCATTCCTTCTTCGGTTAAGTATTCGCTCCACATATGTACCGTGTCATCATCGAACGGATTGCAAAATGCGATTCCAAGTTCTTCGCACACATCATCGTATACGTCCACATCCTCGTTTAGCATTAGAAGATGCAACACCTTTAAGTCCTTCATTTTCATCATTCTCTCTGCCGAAATAGTTTCCCATTTCATATCCGACGGCATATATTCTTTCATTCCAACAATAGAATTATAATCTGAATTTTCTTTTTCCTCATCAATCCAACCCTCGTCAAGCTGGAGATACACAATGCGTTTCTTGTTATTCAAGTCCCACTCGCACACGGGCTTCTGCAAATCATAGCAAACGCCTTGGTGATTGTGTTCCACAAGGACTTCCGTATCACCGCTTGCCAAATTCTTAATCAGTTCCAATTCACTAATCAATTCATCAATAGTCATTTTGTGTTCTCCTTTCACGCAACGCTATTCTTTCTCTTGAGTTCATATCTATGTTTCTTCACATATACCCAATACTTACCACGCTCTTTCACGACCTTTTCAATGTCTGACAGCTTTGCAGTTTTACACATATACTGCCGACGAACAAACGGGAGAACAGCCGCCTTTGCGCTCTCTTGAAACACCTTGTATTCTTCTCGAACGTAACGTGCGGAATGTCTCTCGTTTTGTTTTCTCTGCTGTTTTCTGCACTCTTCTTCAGAGCCGTAGAAGTCTTTGCCGATTTTGTAATAGTCTTCTGAAAAAATCTTTTCAATCTCGCTATTAAAAATGCAAATGTCATTAGGGTTTTTAATCGTCCCAACAGCGAACCGAATAATTTCACCATAAAACCAACTAAAATTATCCACGGGGTCATAATCCGATTTTCTGTCTTCCTGTAGAAAAATGCGCACATATTCGATTCCATTTGTCAAGTCAACTTTTACAATCTCTCTCGTTTCAAGACCGCCCATTGTCTTTGGATAAATCACATATCCTTTTGAAATGTATTCTGCTACTGCATCCGTAAATTTCTTAATGATATCAGCGTATTTCATTTTGTGTACCTCGCTTTCTTAACATTCTTCTTCAACTCTATCTTTAAGATAAAGCATTTCATACTGCGGAAGATTCGCATCAATGATTTCAAGCATCTCTTCGTCCGTATATGTGTGGTCATCCTGCTCTCGAATAAGACCGAACATACTTTCTGAAATTCCGTAATCATCGTGTGATAGATAGACATCGAATCCAGTACCGCCAAAGTCCCAAGTCTTCTCAACAACATCCACATTAAAACTCCCGTGCTTATAACGTGTAATCTTCGTATTCGTTTTCTTCA
>JAZRFX010000168.1:0-1561 GCA_045643845.1 Clostridia bacterium
GAACCGTCACTGCTTTCAATGTAATTACGGTTGCCCTTTTCGTCGTAACCATATTTCTTCCAGGCACCTGTGCTGTCTGTGTACATCTCCTGCCTGCCTGCTTCATCATAGGTGGTTGCACTCCAGGCACCTGTGCTGTTCTTATAGTAGGTTCTTTTTCCGTCGCTGTTATAAGTGTACTCTTTCCATTCGCCAAGGGAGTTTTCAAACTTTACAAGGTTATTTTTCTCATCGTAGGTATATTTTTCCCAGTTGCCCTGCGAATCTTCAACACGAATCTTCAGACCGTTTTCGTTGTAAAGAGTTTTCATCCAAGCAAATGTTGAATCCTGCTGATAAGTCATATTTCCGCGATCGTCGTAGCCGTATCTCACCCACGCGCCGTTTGAGTATGATCGCGTAATGAGATTGCCGTTGATATCATAGGTAAGAGTCTGGTTGTTACCTGTTGAATCACTATAGGTTATCATATTGTTGTTTTCATCATATGTAGCCTTCTGCCATGCGCCTTTTCCATCTTCGTAGTAGGTAAGGTTGCCGTTTTCATCGTGCTCATATCTCATCTTTGAGCCACTTGTATCTTCATAAGTCAAAGGCTTTCCCATAGCATTATAAGTGAATGTAGCCTTGAAGCCGTTTGAATACTCCTCCGTAAGAAGATTGTCGTTTTCATCATAAGTAAACTTTTTTGTAACTCCGCTTGATCTGTCTTCGGAAATTTTATTTCCTCTTTCATCAAATGAGTAAGTAATTAAAGTACCGCTTGAGGGGGAATAAATCTGTGTAAGGACAGTTGTAGGCTTTTTAATTATTACCGTGCGGGTGTTGGCATTCCATTCAACAGCGAGGTTGAATGCTTCTGCGCAGGCACGGACGGGGACAAGCGTGCGGCTGTCCACAATCATTGCAGGAACATCGAGCGCTTTTTCTTCGCCGTTAATGGTCATAACGCTGGCGTCAATCACAAAAGAAACTTCAGTATTGCCCTTTGTTGCAACAACCTTGCGTTCCTCGGCAATATAATTAACCTTTGCGCCAAGTGCCTCAAAAACCGCTCTTACGGGAAGCATAGTTCTTCCATCAACAACGATAGGCTTAACATCAAGTTCGAGCATAGTTCCGCCTAATCTTATATCAATGGGCTTTTCGGCATTTGCTGCCATAGTCATAGAAAAGCACATTGCAAAAATTACAAGTAGTGATGTAAACTTTTTCATAAAATTATCCTCCGTTTATACAGATAATACAATTTTATCACATTTTGTCTTTGATGTCTACATTTTTTTGAGATGCCACAGACTGTGCAAATATTGACTTTTTACGATAATAATGGTATAATAAGTAATCAGAGAGGCGTATAATAGTTATACACAGACCTCAAGAGTACTGAATACAGCGGTGGAGAAAAGGCGGAATTGTACATATTGGGATGTGCATGGCATTTTTTCCGATAGCCGTGGATTGAAAAGGAGAAAATAATGGCAAAAAAATTAAAATTGAAGATTATACCTCTGGGCGGATTGAATGAAATCGGCAAGAATATTACTGCCTTTGAAATCGG
>JAZRFX010000169.1:0-14178 GCA_045643845.1 Clostridia bacterium
AACGCGATGTATAGACTCATTTGTTGGGTTCGAGCAAAGATTGGAGTCACGGGGGTTCTGAATCGGAATGCTTACTTAAAGAACGCCATCACCAGAGAAGACAAGAAGGTGTGCGTCAAGGCATTGGCGCGTCACATCTACAGAGCGAAGAACAGGGAGAATTAATGTTACCGCCTTACGCAAACAACGCAACAAAACAAATCATTGTCATGCTGTCGGGGAGCAAGGGCTTTTGCAGGACTTTGCTCAACGCGAAAGACTACCGCAACAAGGAAAAAGCAGACGAGCATCTGCGCATCGCTCTCGAACAGATTCAGCTTGCGCTCGACGCTGTGTGCGAGAACTTAAACGAAGAGCAGATGAACGGCGTTCTCAAGTTCACGCGGAACAGTCAGCTTGCCGTATTGCCGATTTCTTCTATCGCGGGAGACAAGAAAGAGTACATCGTCAACGAAGACGATTTGCGAACGATTCTACAGGGCGCGGTCAGCGAGTGCGTATTCTGCGACAAAGAAGGATCGGAAGCAAAGAACTGTCCGATTAAGAAAGCGTTGCTTGCATCTCAAGTTGTTCCGAACAATCACTACAGAGAAGACTGTCCGTATAAAGACTAAAGATTGGAGATTGGATATTGAAAGACGATTTTGAAATCATAAGAACAATAGTACCGTTTTCCGAAACGGTCACGTTACTTCCAGTCGGAGATGTTCACAGCAAGAGCGTTCTGTGTAACGAGAAAGCGTTTATCACGTTTGTTGAGTCTTTGCTGAAAATGGACAACGCCTACACCATTCTGATGGGCGATATGCTCAACAACAACACCCGCTCAAGCGTTTCGTCTCCTTGGCTCGACACCATGCGCCCCCGCGACGCGAAGATGTTCATGGCAGAGTTGCTGAAGCCGCTTGCAGAAAAAGGCAAAATTATCGGTGCGCTTGGTGGAAACCATGAAAAGCGGAGTCTCAAAGACGCAGACGATGACCCGATGTACGACATCATGTGCAAACTTAACCTCGAAGACATTTACAGAGAGGATGCTTTGTTCGTTCACTTCTGCATCGGAGAGCGCGAGACGAAGGGGAAGAAGAGACTGGCGGCTACCTACAACATCGCTTGCCATCACGGAAGCGGCGGCGGTGCGCTGACTGGCTCTGCTATCAACAAGAACGAACGGTACGGCTACACGCTTGACAACATCGACTTGCTTATCACGGCGCATACGCATCGCGGCGCAATTACAAAACCCGCAAAGATGTGCTTCAACGCGAACAGTATGAGGATGATTCCGAAACCTTTTGCTTGTATGACAGTTACCGCATGGCAAAAGTACGGCGGCTTTGCATTGCAGAAGATGATGAATCCTGCGGCTACGGCAGACGATGGCGCAATGATGGCAGAGCTATCTGGCGATATGTACAACAAGAGAATCAAACTGATTTGGTAAGGAGAAGGATATGGAGAGAGCTTTAACACTTGGAGAAATCTTCTGGTTGATTACAGACATCTGTATCGTCGTGGTTCTCGCGGTTAGTGCTATTGGGGTAATCATCTGGTGGATACGGGGCGGCAATAAGGATAGCGAAAACGCAAAACTGTTTCGACAGAGCAGTTCAGATAACGCATCATATGCGGATGAGTGGCTCAACAAATATTACGCCGAGCGAGATGAACGCGCACACACGGTTGACTTCTATACTGGAGTGATTGAGCGAAAGGATAAGAAGATTGAACTTTTGGAAAAGTGGGACGAGAACCGAAAGAGCCGCATTGCTCAACTTGAGAAGCAACTGCGTGACAACGGCATCGAACCAGAAGAATGGGAACTGATTGCGTGAGGTACTGGAAATGATTGTGGCTAATTATGTAGACAGAACAGCAGAGAACTGTTTCTTCTCATGCGCAAATAAACCGAACAAATGCAGTATCGTCAGAGACGAATACGCTTGCGTTCCGAAGACTTGTAGATGGCACAGAACAAAAGAAGAATATCTCGAATCTCTTTATAAGGCATCCTGCACATACGAAAAGAATACAGGCAAAGACGATTACGGTGTACGGTTTGTTCCTATGAGTCTCCACAAAGATTTTGCCGAGTACAAAGCGAAGCGGAAGAAAGCGGAGTATGGGCAATCTTGACAACAACCATGCGGAAGCTGAAGAAAGGATATTCGAGGACAACAAGAACCTAATTCACGCCGTTCTCAAAAAGATATTTAGGAACGACACAAAGTATCTGGGATACGATGACTTGTTTCAAGAGGGTTCAATCGGATTACTGAAAGCAATCAGAACCTTCGACGCGGAGAAGAAGACATCTTTCAGTTCCTATGCAACGATTTGCATACGGAACGAAATACGGCTCTATATCATGCGGAATAAATTCCAAGGGATTAAGGTCGGGAAGAACGCTCAATACAACGCGATAAGGGAAGGGAAAAGCGCGGTTGACGAACTGGTAGAGAAATATTCCGTACAGCTATCTGGTGCGCCGAACTTTCCAGAAGGATGGTTAAGCGAACTGTGCAAGTCACCGTCAGCGGAAGACGAAGCGTTACTCCGCATCTTTATCGAAGAGACCATAGATTCAATTCGGTCAGAGAAGTACAGGGCGGTGTTGAGAAGATACTTCGAGACGCTGAACGCAAACCAGACGGCAGAGGAACTTGGCGTGTCAAAAGATACGGTTTACGACGCGATAAACAAGTTTAGGGATAAGTGGTTGGAAGACGAGTGATACCAAAGGTGATACCAAGAGAATCCTAAAGATAGCGAAAACCCCAGTAAATACTGGGGTTTTTTGTGGCGCGGAAAGTGGGATTTGAACCGCGTCATGCGCCGATTTGTTACAACTAACGATACAATACTTACCAAGCCTATTATCTCAAAGTGCCACTTTTGTCACTTAAAAATGCAATATGGCTTGCCAAGCCGCTTTTAGCGATACCAAAAGTGATACCAAGAAATCGTTATGTCATACCAAAAGTGATACCAAGAATCTCATTGAAAGCGGCTGTCGATAGTTCAGATGCGCGTCTTGCGTCACCATCTATCTCGTGACCGTACACGCCACGGGTATCCATCTTTTCCGAGTGACCTACTTGCAACTTCAGCAACGCTTCTGGCATATAACGGTTGACCGATATATAAGTGTGCCGCAGTTCATACAGACTGTAGTGGCTTATACCATTGTACTCACAGAATCGGGAGAAGTTTTGCCACAGAGTCTTCGTCTCAAGAATCTTTCCGTTCCTGTCGGGGAATAGGTATTGGCACTTGCGCACTATGCTCTTGTGCGATTCAAGCATGGCAATCTGCTTCTTGTAGACCTCATACGAAATATCGTTCAGATATATGGTGCGGGCGGCGTTCTCTGTTTTCCCTTCGGAAAAAGCACCGCGCCCAAGATACCCGCCGTGTATCGTTACGGACTTATTCTCTTCGTCAACATCGGAACGCTTCAGACCGAGCAGTTCAGACGGGCGAAGTCCTGTGCTTGCTTGAAATCTATAAGCATACACATACCAGTCGAAGCACTCCTTGCCGCACCAGATGGTTTTGTCTGCGGTAAACAAAACCCTTATCTCGCTTGGTTGCATTGTCTTCTTGTCTGGTTTCTTTGCTTTCTTGTTGATTTTGATATTCTCTGGATGCAGATTAGTGAACTGTCGCATACGGCAGTATTTCATAAACGACGAGATACAGCCGCGAATGTTTTTAAGAGACTTCTGCGAAAGCCCTTTGTTATATCCGTTTGTTAGAATCTGCTGAAGGTCGAACTCTGTTACTGCGCTTACGCGCTTACGACCAATAACGGGAATGATATGAACCTTACCGATACTTGAGTATTGATGCGTCTGTATGTCCTCTGACTCCAGATACTGGATATAACCTTTCCACGCCCGCTCAACAGACATATTACCGTGAGTGGCTTCATCAGACAGCCACTCGTCCGCTTTGCGCTCCGCTTGTACTTTCCCCTTCGCGCCAGAGATAGACGAATAGAATCTACGACGAACACCGTTGGATTGCACTTGAATGCACCAACGGCTTTCGCTTTCTATCCATCTCGCTTCTGCGGCTCTGTCTTTCTGCATTATCTGATTGTCCTTTGAAGAATCAAATTCGAGAAGTCGAACAACATTTTCTTTTCCGCGTCTGTCATCTGGTCGTAGTTAGACATCAGCATATCAAGCATGGGGTCTGCACGGAACACAGGCTCTTCTTCTTCGTGTAACAAGTATGCGGCAGAGGTTTGTAGTGCCGCCGCCCATTTGCCGATGTTCTCTTTTGCAAGCGGCAGAGAGCCAAGCTCTACACGCGAAACATATGTCCTTGTAGAATATCCGAGCTTTTCGGAAAGCTGTCTTTGAGACAAGTGTAAGTCCTGCCTACGCTGTGCAATTCTCTTTAATGTTTCCTCGTCACAAAACTCTTTACGGTGTTTTAATCTTGCCATATGAATCTCCTTAATAATCTTCTATGACGATATCACTTTCGATTGTCTCAATGTCCTCTTCCGAATCCAAGTCTCCGCGATACAGATGTACGAACTCGTGGATTAACGCGGCAATCTTTTTTCTTTCGCTGATATTTGAATTGATAACTATGTAGTTCGTATCGTCTGCATCTCTTGTAATGAATCCGTTTGCTCCATCTGGTAGCTCCCTAAACAAAAACCAAGTGTCAAGCGCGGGTACATAACTGCTCATTCTCCATCATCTCCAGTCTTTCGTGCTATACACTTTTAATATAATAGTTTATCTATCCGTTAAATCGTCAATCTTCCTGCAAACCCTTAATCATCCTTACCATTCTGATTACTTGTTCCATACTCTTATCCGACAAACCTTCAGTCTCGTCGAACAGAAGCATCTTGCGAGGATTCTTTGATAGTTCAGATGCAATAGAGGTCTGGTCTCTTCTATCTGTTCGTCCACAAAGGTAGTCGGTTGAAACACCAAAGTAATCCGCAAGGCGCATAAGAGTATCTGTCCGCAGAGAAGAGAACCCGTTGTTTTCTTCTGCCGTATCTTTCCATCTTGAAAAAGCATTTTTACTAAATCCAAGACTTGTGGCAACAGAAGATGGTGCTTGTTTCTTCTCCGCACAGAGTTCTAAAAACCTTGAATACAGCACGGCAATTCCCCCTTCAAAAATTTTGTTCTACAAAACTTGAAAAAAGGGCTTGACAAGTCCACAATTGTGTGATAAGATAACTGCGAGGTCAACAAAAGGGAGAACCGCAGACCCAATCTTCGGTTTGTAAAACGATAATGTTTCTTGGCAGTTATATTATTACATATTGGTTCTCCTTTTTCAAGACCTAACAGTAATAAAAGTGAACGAATATTGAATAAAACATAGCGTTCAAATGGCACTTGGAACAAAAATGGTACAAGAAAGGGAGAAAAGTATGAACATTGCGTTCGATGACGAGACAAAGGTAAGAATCTTGAAAGCGATTCCGAGATATCCTTTGTCAATCAAAGGGAAGGACATTGCATTTGCTACTGGCATGACAAGCTCTGCCGAAGTAAGACGGCACGTTAACGCGCTACGGTCTGCGGGAGTTCCGATTGTATCGACAATTGACGGTTACTCTATTGCTACAGAAGCAAAGCAGATTGAAGAATGCATTCGCTCCTTGCGGTCGAGGGTTGCTTCAATCGAAGGAGCAATTGCGGGTCTCTACAAATCATTCGGCGCGGTCGCGCAGTAAGGAGAAGGACATGGCTAATAATGTTATTTCGGTAACAAGAGAAGAGCTTCTTACAATGGAGCATGACTTTATTGCAAACGCCTTGTTCAAGAAAAAGACAAGCATTAAGAATGGATGCGATATGTATGTATGCGCAACGGACTTTATGATTTACGCAGATGCCATCCACAGCTTTGTTCGAGAGCTTCTTGGCGAAGACTCAATTGAAGAAACTGGAGAATACAATGGATTGTAATAATATTCCAGACCATCCGATTATTCGGAACTTACAAGGAACTGGGTATCCAGACGGACAGGACAGAAACGATGTCTGGATTTGCCCAAAGTGCGGAGAGCAATGCGACTTCTTTTATGTGGATGAAAACAGGGAAGTGGTCGGATGTGAGAACTGTATATCTATGTACGAAGCAGAATCGTGGCTGAACGATGAGGAAGACGGATATGAGAATTGGGAAGAAAGAGATTGCAAGGATTCTTGCGAAGAGTAAGAACAATGTTCTGATTTACGAAGCCGAAGAGATAGTGAATACAATCTTTGACGCTATAGAAGATTGTCTCCAACACGGAGACGATATCAAGATTAGGGGATTCGGTACATTCCGCAGACGGCACAGGGGAGAGAGAAATGGATATAACCCCGCAACTGGAGAACCGATTTCGGTAGGGGAATATGACACGGTTGCGTTTCTTCCGTCAAAGGAACTGCGTCGAAAGATGAACGAATGATGAGGGCGTTGGCGGTGTAATGCCGTCAACGTAGAGGGATAGCACAGCGGATAGTGCAATCGGCTTTGACCCGATTTATCTGTGTTCGATTCACAGTCCCTCTGCCAGATGCTCTGCATCATCATAAGCTCCTTTCTTGTTGGCAAATCGGAAAGACGGTTGACGGCTTGGACAGACAAGCAACCACGGGATGTACCGCAGTCGGTTAGAGGGACAGCCTTATAAGCTGTTTGGCGGTGGTTCGAGTCCACCCATCCCGACCACCCATCACAAGATGGAGAATGGCGGCAATCGTTTTTTGTTGTTTTTTCAGTTGCCGCCCCCTTGCTACCGTGACTCAATGGCAGAGTAACTGATTTGTAATCAGTAAGTTGTAGGTTCGACTCCTATCGGTAGCTCCAGAGCGAAAGCTCATCCAAACAATTCATTGCTAATGACACATCGGAAAGACGGTGCGGGTTTATTGATGGATATGGTTCACGTTACGAACGCATCCTCGCGCTCTGGCAGACGAGCGCGAAATCGTCTGCTGAATAATTCGATGCGTGGTAGCTTAACGGAAGAGCTTCGGGTCTTGGAAAGGGGTAGTGCCGCGAAACGCCCTTGATGTTGGTTCGAGTCCAACCCACGCAATTCTTGCGGACATGGCAGAGAGGTTTATTGCGCCAGTCTTGAAAACTGGAGATGGAAACATCCCAAGGTTCAAATCCTTGTGTCCGCGCCAGTCTCAATGGCTCTGCGAGATAGAAAACCAAGAGCTACGGAGTTAGCAATCCGTTGTGGGATGCATACCACTAAAGAGATGGTTGCAAACATCTCGTTGCTACCGCGTGAGCGTTAATTGACTGCGGAGACGGTCGAACGCGGTTCTCGCGGGGTTATTTTTGAACGGTGGGCGGTTATCCGATTTGTTAGCGCGACGAGTCGGGAGCGGTGAGATTCAGAGGAAACTTGCCGCGCCCAATAATCGCCCATCATACTTTTGAAAGGAGAACAGATGTCAACCGAGTATATCGAATACGCCGACAGAGAATCGTGGCTTGCAGGACGAAGGAACAGTATTGGAGCATCCGAGGTAGCGGCGGCTATCGGTATCAGTCCGTTTATGACACCGAACGAACTGTGGGAGATAAAGACTGGGAGACGAGAGCCGAAAGACTTGTCAACATCAAGCCGAGTTGTTTTCGGTCAGCAAGCGGAAGGACTCGTCAGAGACTTGTATATGCTTGAGCATCCAGAGTACACGCTTGAGTACCATCCGTACAGGGTCTACTACCAAGAGGAAACACCCTTCCTTACCGCAACGCTTGACGGTGAACTGACCAGAGTAGAGGACATGGTGAAGGGAATCTACGAGGGAAAGACGGCAGAGTGTACGAAGAAAGCGCAATGGGAAAAGTGGAACGGAAAAGTACCAGATAACTACTATGTCCAACTATGCCATCAGCTTTACTGCGCGGGAGATGCATTTCGGTTCTCCGTACTGAACGCAAAGATTAAGGGAATGAACGGAGACTCATCGCTTCGGTCGTATGAGTTCGACAGAGAGCAGATGCAAGCTGACATCAACTGGATTATTGAGAAAGCAAAGGAGTTCTGGGAACTCGTTGTAAATGATAAGAGACCACCGTTGAGAATTTAAGGAAAGGAAAAAACAATGGAAGAAGTATTTGGGAACGCATCAATCGCATTAAGCGTTGATGACTTGACGGAAAACGGCATTGCGGATTACGAAGCTATCAAAGCAAAGGTTCTGGAAGATGTATCCGTTTTCAAAGGACTCATCGTAACGGATGACAATCTCGAAGAAGCACCGAAGTGGAGAGCGGAGCTTAACAAGAAAGCAAAGGTTATCTCTGATTTCCGTATTGCATTTGAGAAGGACTACAAGAAGCGAATCGAAAAGTCCACATCACAGCTTAAAGAGCTTGCGGCACTTTATTCAGAAGCATCAAGCAACATTGATACTCAAGTCAAGGGCTTTGACGAAAAGAGAAAGCAGGAAAAAGATGCCGCCATCGGCAAGATTTACGCGGACAACATCGGAGACATGGAGCAGTTCTTGCCGCTTCAGAAAATCTACAACGAGAAGTGGATGAACAAAGGGTTCTCGCTTTCCGATATTGAAAAGGAAATCAAGTCGAGAGTTGATACAACGAAAGAAAACATCGACACGATTCAGTTGCTTGGCACGAAGTATGAATCACAGATGATTTCAGCATATCTTGTTCGTTTCGATATGTCTGACGCGCTGAAGAAGAAGACGGAGCTTGAGCAGATTGACGCGGAGATGGAGCGCAGACGCAGAGCCGCAGAGGAAGAAGCAAAGCGCAAGGAAGAAGAGAAAGCGGTCGTTGAAGAAGCCCCTGTCGAAGAAGAGGAAGAGCCTGTTATGGAAGAGCAGGAATATCGACTCGCGTTTGAAGTGTTCGGAAATAAAGAACAGTTGACCGCGCTCTGCAACTACATCAGAGATAACGGATTCAGATATAAAAGACTGCCGTAAAAAGGAGTAACACATGAAGATTACAAACCAATCAATTGCGCCGACAAACGGTGCTGTTGCGGGGAAGAAACCCTTTTCACAAATCATTTCGATGCCGTCTTATCAGACGATGCTTGCAAACGCGATTCAAGACCCGACCCGCAGACAGAGATTCATCACTACGGTAATCTCTGCCGTTAATGCAACACCCGCGCTGAAGAACTGCACACCAGACTCCATCATCACGGCGGCATTGCAGATGGAATCGCTTGGTCTGCCGTATGGCATGGGAGATGCGTACATCATTCCGTATGGCGATAAGGCAACATTCCAGATTGGCGCGAGAGGTTACATCACATTGGCTATGCGCTCTGGCGCGTATCAAGACATCGACACGATTGAGATTCGTGAGGGCGAGTTCAAAGGAAGAGACAAGCGGTCTGGCAAGCCGATGTTCGAGTTCATCGAAGACGAGGATGTGCGAGAAGACCTTCCGATTATCGGATACCTTGCTCACTTCACTTTGCTGAACGGATTCCAGGCGCAGGAGTATTTCTCCAAGTATAAGATGCTGAAGTGGGCAAACCGCTATAGCCAAGCGTTCGACATCGAACTGTACAACCGTTATGTAGTATATCAAGAAACAGGAGAGGGTCTCACAGATAAGGAACTGCGGCTGTGTTCAGCACCGTGGTACGAAACATTTGATGAGATGGCGTTTAAGACCGTGCTGAAGAGATTGTTAAGCAAGAAGGGTATCTTGAGCGTTGAGTTGGTCGAAGCGTTCAAGAAGGACAAGTCGGATGGAACGACAGATGGAACTGTTGAGATGAACTTTGTCGGGCAGGAAGAGGAACAGCCTGTTGCGGATACCGTCGAAGAACAGAAGGTAGAAGAGAAGGAACAGACTTCTCGTAAAGGGAAACCCGCAAAGGTTGTTGCGAATGTCGTTCCAGATGACGCAAAGCCGCAAGCGACAAAGCCTTACGGCATGAAGAACACTATGGAATATGACGGAGACTTTTAAGCATGATTGTACTTTGCAAAACAAAGAGCGGCAAGGTGGTCGGGGTCGGTACTGGAAAGGTAACGAGCGACCCACGGTTCACGCAGACGAAGACTGGTAAGGATGTATGCTCGTTCTATATCTGCTCCGATGTGCTTGGAAGCGGAAAGAACAAAGAGTATGAGAGCTACAAGGTGACTGCATGGAACGAACTGGCTAACAGCGCAAAGATGTTCGAGAAGGGCGATATCATCTATGTAGAGGGAGAGTGCAAGAGAGACGCATACACTTCCGACAGAAACGGCAAGGACGAATACGAAATCACCGCATCGGTTATTTGGAGCGCGGAGATTGGTGCGCAAGTAGCGAGTTTGCAACTCGCCGTAAACGAACTAATCAAGAAGACATACGGAAAAGAGAAACCCGAACCAACCGAAGAAGAGGTTGCGGAAATGTTTAGGGATGTTCAAGTCCCAGACTTCTTGAGAGAAGATTCCGATGATGACCTTGAACCCGATATCTAATAATGATAATCAGACAGCTTGTTAATGGCTTGTGGAATGTAATCGCAGACGGGTATCTGTATGGAAACTATCATGCAGAGAACTTCAACGGAAACGATAGGATGACAACATTTACCCTCTGCTATTCATTCAAGACAAACCGAATAACAAAAGAAAGAGAATATCACAACATCACTTGTAACGCTGTCGGCAAGGATAACGAGCGATTGATAAAACTTGCCAAGAAGAACAAGGCGCGGATTATCATCATGGGTACTTCGTATAAAGACCCAACGGAAGACAACGGAGTAGAGTCTTATGTTTCTGTTTTTACGGTATTCCCGATAGCGATACTGATACAGATATGGGAGCAATACCTTGGATTGATTAACAGGGACAAAGTATTAGAGCAAGTATTAAGCACGGACTACCCTAATGTAACAGACGAGAAGAAAGAAGACCATATGATATAAGGGGAAGAACATGAAAAACAACGAACTGTTTGTGCGCTTATCGGACTTGATTGAAGCGTTTGGCGAAAACGACAAGGTAAAGGATATTAAGAAATATACTTTAGATGAAATTCTGCAAGAAGAGAATGTTGCAGACTTTGGTTCAAAAGTAGAAGAGATTCTTGGATATCTCAATTCAGCAATCGGAGCGCAGTACAAGACAACAACACAGAAGAACAGAACGCTCATTCGGGCAAGGTTAAGAGAGGGATTTACTGTAGATGATTTCAAGACGGTCATCGACAAGAAATCACGGGCGTGGCTTGGAGACGAAAGGATGCAAGTATATCTGCGCCCAGAGACTTTGTTTGGAACAAAGTTTGAGGGGTACTTAAACGAACAGGAGACATACAAGTTTACTGGCAATAAACAAGAGAGTACCTTTGAGAGAATCCAAAGACTTGCGAAAGAAGGAGCGTTTAATCGTGACTAAACAAGAGACACTCAAGATTATCAATGTTCTGATGAGTTACTACCCCGATACATTCAAGGGGTTAACAGACGAGCAGACAACCACGTTCATCGAAATCTGGCACAAGAGCTTCACAGATAACTCGTATAAAGAAGTGCAAGCCGCAGTTCTTGATTTCATTCAATGCAGTACGGACAGCTTCATGCCGAAGATTGGCAAGATAAAAGAAATCATCAACGAGTATCGGTTTGCAGATGTACCGAACGAGAACGAAGCGTTCGAGATTCTTATTAACGCGAGGAAGAGTTACAACATCTATGATTCTCCGAAAGATGGAGATGCTTACGATACGCTTCCAGAAGCGATTAAGCGGGCGATAGGAAACCGAAAGGGATTTATTTCAATCGGCAATCTAAACACGGAATCGGCACAGTAGGGAATAGAAAAGAGCAACTTTATGCGCATTTACAAGGGAGAACTTGAAAAGGCGAAGAAGGACGCAAGCAGACCAGAGTGGTTGCGCAAAGCGTTGGAAGCGAACATCAAGAAAGTCCCCGCGCTTATGGAATCAAGCGTTCCAGAACAAGGGTTGCTTACTGAAGGTCAAAGCGAAACAGAGGTCGTATAATGGAGAGCAAAGCAGGAAGCGATAGACTTGAGATGGCAGTCCTGTCGTGCATGATAATGAACGACGAACTTGCTCGAAAAGGGTTGCTTGCTTTAACTCCAGAGGACTTCACGAACAGCGATTGCGCAAGGATATACGCGGCGATTAAGATTGTCCATGCTTCTGGGAACACGGTTGATGTGACACTCGTTTCTTCCGCGTTGGACTCATCACTTACTCCGTTCCTTGGGGAGATTCTAACGGCATACGGAATCGAATCGCAGTTCGACTCGTATGTTTCTACGATAAAGGAACGCACAAGAAAACGCAAACTCGTGTCTGGTCTGACGGAGATTATAGGTAGAGCGCAAGACGGAGACGATACTTGTTTCTCTCAAGCGCAAGAGCTTTTGAACAAGCTGACGAGTCCGTTAGACGCGGGGATGAAGCGCATTGGTGACTTCGTTCCAGACGCGATGTACAACATCGGTAGCAACGAGAAAGGACTGCGTAGCGGTTTTTATGAACTGGACGATACAATTAGAGGACTATGCAAGGGGAATCTGATTATTATCGCGGGGAGACCCTCGATGGGAAAGTCCACGTTCGCGGCGAATATAGCGGCTAATGTGGCGAAGGACGGCAACGTAGTCGCATACTTCTCACTTGAGATGACAAGCGTAGAGATTGCGCAGAGGATGTTGTTTGGATTGTCGAGACGCTCCGAGCAAGAAATCGTAAACGACTTGAATCGCGGCGGTTCAGATGCCGCACAAGATGTCATGCGGGCATCGGAGAGCATAAGCGACTTTAGGTTCTTCCTCAACGAGAACACGAATCTAACTGTTAGCAAGATAGAGATGGAGTGCAGGAAGATAGCGGCACTCGAAGGGAGATTAGACCTTGCAGTTATTGACTATCTGGGTCTGGTTCAATCGGAGAACGTGGGCGGCAATCGGACGAGAATCCAAGAGGTAACAGAAATCTCGCACTCGCTGAAGCGGCTTGCAAAGTCTTTGGACTGTCCGATTATTCTGGTCTCGCAGTTGAATAGAAACTCCGAGGGCAGAGCAGACCACACGCCGATGCTTTCAGACTTGTCGGAGTCTGGTGCTATCGAAGCAGACGCGGATGTTGTTCTGTTCCCGTACAGACCTTGGGTTTACGACAGAGACAGAAGCCCTTACGAAGCAGAGTTAATCGTTGCCAAGAACAGGAACGGAGCGGTTAAAAAGATTCCGCTCGTGTGGCACGGAGACTTATTTATGTTTAGTAATGTAGCAGATTAAAGGAGAAAGAAAATGACTGATTTCATCAAACTTACACAGATTACAGAATGGAAAATTGACAACGACAAGAAAGAACCGACATCGACAAAGATTATCTATGTAAGACCATTCGACATAGTTTCGTTTGGTGACGATGACGGAACTACGCTTGTACAGTTCACGGATAAGGGAATCCATGTGAAGGAGTCAGCAGAGGAAATCTACGAGATGATTCATGGATACAAGCTGACATACAAGGGAAATCCGATTAGAGAATACAAGAATAAAGAATACTTCGATGACCAGTTCTTGTGGAATACAGATTGGTGGAAGAATCCGCAAATAACTTGCGAAACTCTCGTAAAGAATATTCCGTATTACGGGTACGCAATCGTATTCGGGAACGGCGAGGTTTGGGAATGAAAGTATTCGTAGAGCCGATGGGGTTCGAGCCGATAAGGGCGCATAAAACAGACGCGGGTCTTGACCTTCGCGCAATTGTTGATAAGGAAATTCCCGCAAGAGGTAGCGAAGTATTCCGAACAGGCGTACACATCGAACTGCCGCCGAACACATACGGAAAGCTCGAAAGCAAGAGCGGTCTCAACGTGGCTCACAACGTCGTGTGCTGTGGTGGAACAATCGACGAACCATACCGTGGGGAGATTTTGGTCAAGCTCTATAACCTTGGAGACGAACCTTACTATGTCTGCCGTGGTGATAAGATTTGTCAGCTAATCGTTCAGCCGTGTCTGTACGAGGATGTCGAGTTAATTGAAGAACTCGACACGAATACATCACGCGGGACAAACGGATTCGGGAGTACGGGGAAATGATTATTCCATATGAAGATAAAAACATAAAGAAGTATCACGACAGGATTGTTTTAAGCGAACGACCAGTTGCACCGCCGACAGGTGCAGATGATTGCTTGTGGCTA
>JAZRFX010000170.1:0-4139 GCA_045643845.1 Clostridia bacterium
TTGCCCTGCATTTACGGATACTGCAATATCAGCGATGGTAGTATCCTCCGTCTCTCCGCTTCGGTGGGAAATAATCGTGTTGAAACCGCTTCTTTTTGCAAGCTCGATAGCATCAAGCGTCTCGGTAAGTGTTCCTATCTGATTAACTTTTACAAGAATCGCATTGCCTGCCTTTTCATCAATGCCCTTTTGAAGCCTTTTGGTATTTGTCACGAAAAGGTCATCGCCGACAAGCTGAATTTTATTTCCAAGCTTTTGTGTGATTGTCTTCCAGCCTTCCCAATCTTCTTCGGAAAGCGGATCCTCGATTGAACAAATCGGATATTTCTCGCACCAATCCGCCCACTGCGAAATTATCTCGTCGCGCGTTAAGAATGTTCCCTGTTTCCATAGAGAATAATCGCCCTCGCGCCCTTCCGCTTTTGCGGCTTCATACATTTCAGTTGCGGCGCAGTCAAGTGCAATGGTAAAATCGTCCCCGAGCTTGTAGCCTGCTTTTTCAATAGCCAGGCAAATTGCCTTTAAGCCTTCCTCGTCGTTTTTAAAATCGGGGGCGAAACCACCCTCGTCGCCAACGGCGGTGGAGTAGCCTTTTTCCTTCAATACGGATGCAAGTGTGTGGAAAACCTCAACACTCTGGCGAAGCCCTTCGGAATAACACTGTGCACCCACAGGCATAATCATAAATTCCTGACAACAAATTGAATTTGATGCGTGCCTGCCTCCGTTTATAATATTCATCATCGGCACGGGAAGACGATGCGCATTTGTACCGCCGATATATCGGTAAAGACTTATGCCGAGAGAATTTGCCGCCGCCTTACATACGGCAAGCGATACGCTTAAAATCGCATTTGCGCCGAGTGACTTTTTGTTCTCGCTTCCATCGAGAGAACAAAGAAGCGCATCAATTTTCCTTTGATTAAAGGGATTTGCTCCTTTTAAAGCCTCGTTGATAGTTGTGTTAACATTGTGCACGGCTTTTAAGACGCCTTTTCCACCGTAACGCGACTTGTCCTTATCACGAAGCTCGTACGCTTCAAAAGCGCCTGTCGATGCACCACTCGGCACAGCAGCCGAGGCAAATGTGCCGTCATCGAGATAAACCTCGGTTTCAATTGTGGGATTCCCGCGGGAATCGAGAATTTCCCTTGCGTGAACAAAAGCAATCTGCGGATAAAACTGCATAAAAAACACTCCTTGTCATTTGATACTGATAATATGCCCTGACAAGGAGTGATATATTCTTATGGCTTTACGCTGTGATAAACTCTACCGCTTACGGCACTGCCCTGACGGTACTCAATCAAATCACTTACAGTTACAAGCTGGAAATTATTCATTAAAAGATGTTTTACAACGCTTTCAACAGCTTCATAAGTAGGCTGATGAATATCATGCATCAGAATAATTCCGCCGTCGTAAGTGCTTTGCTTCACACTTTGAAGAGTCTTTGCGGGATCTCTCGTTTTCCAGTCGAGCGTATCGACTGACCACATAATCGCGGGCATTGAAATCGAGTTTAAAACGGTGGTGTTATACGAACCATACGGCGGGCGGTAAAGCTTGGGATAAACGCCTGTCGCATTATAAATTGCTGTATTTGTGGAGTTTATCTGACTTGCTATAGTTTCTGTGGATGAACCTGTAAGCTTCACATGGCTCCAGGTGTGATTTCCAATTTCACAGCCGAGAGAAACGGCGCGTTGCATAACCGATTTATAGCCTGCAACATTTTTTCCCTGAACGAAGAAGGTCGCGGGAACATTGTATTTTTCAAGGATTGAAAGTACGGCGTCGGTATATCTTCCAGGACCATCGTCAAAGGTGATTGCAACAATCGGGCGGGAGGGATCGATTTCTCCACCTGCTTTGTACCAGCCGACATTTTCATAATCGGAAACCTTATCAAAAGGAACATGGATGAACCTTCCATCAGCGGAGAACATCAGCTGCATAACATCATTTTTGTTAATAGAAAGCCCGTTCTTTTTCTCTTTTTCGATATTATCTTTATAGATTGTGTGCTCTACGCCATTTTCGTCGTACATCTTAACTGTAACATCGGACAAGTTATAATACCAACCGACCTTGCTATGCGCTTCGGCGGCGTCCTTGTAAACCTCGAGCGTTCTGCCGTCCATGGAATACATAGTGATTACAACTTCCTCACGAGTGTCGTACCAACCGACATTTTTGTATGTTTCGCGGTAATACTGAGGAATGTCGAGCGTTCTGCCATCGAGCGCGTACATTGTTATAATGCGCGCATCCTCGGCGGATTCAAACCAACCGACTGCAAGCCACCTGGGAACATCTTCTTTTTCAACAAGTCTTGTGCGTCCGTCGGAGGCATAAAGAGTAACCTCATCCGCATGCGCGAAGGGAATAAACGCGGTGAAAAAAACTACGCTTGTAAGCAGAAGACAAATTATTCTTTTGTTCATAGCATCCACCCCTTTCGGATAGGTGTGTGAAAATTATACATTGAAGCGGAAAAGAACGATATCGCCGTCCTGCATCACATATTCTTTACCTTCACTGCGGACAAGACCTTTTTCCTTTGCCGCCGCGTGTGAACCGCACGCGATAAGGTCGCTGTATGCAACTACCTCTGCGCGGATGAAACCTTTTTCAAAATCGGTATGAATCTTACCTGCCGCCTGAGGAGCTTTTGTACCTCTTGTGATAGTCCACGCGCGAACCTCGGGAGCACCTGCTGTAAGGTAACTGATAAGACCTAAAAGCTCGTAGCTCTTCTTTACAAGACGGTCAAGACCTGACTCGGAAAGTCCCATTACTTCAAGGAACATCTGCTTTTCGTCGCCGTCAAGAGAACTGATTTCTTCTTCAATTTGTGCTGAAATGGGAAGAACCTGCGCGTTTTCGCCTTTTGCAATTTCTTCAACCTTTTTAACGAATTCGTTGTTTTCAATACCGCCGATGAAATCGCCCTCAGCAACATTTGCCGCATAGAGAACGGGCTTCATTGTAAGGAGTGAAAGCTCCTTCACGATTTCCGCTTCGTCATCGGTGATTTCAACGCTTCTTGCGCTCTTTCCACTTTCAAGTGCTTCCTTGAAGCGCTTCCACAGTTCAAGTTCAGCGGCATATTTCTTGTCGCCTGACTTCATCATTTTCATAGTTCTGTCGATACGCTTGTCCACACTTTCAAGGTCGGCGAAAACAAGCTCAAGATTGATTGTTTCAATATCGCGCTGGGGATCAACACTACCGTCAACGTGAACGATGTTTGCATCTTCAAAACAGCGAACAACATGAACGATTGCATCAACCTCGCGGATGTGTGCAAGGAACTTGTTGCCCAATCCTTCGCCACGGCTCGCACCGCGTACAAGACCTGCAATATCAACGAATTCCACGATTGCGGGAGTAACCTTGTCGGGATTATGCATTTTTGCAAGGACATCAAGTCTTTCATCGGGAACGGCAACAACGCCCACATTGGGCTCTATTGTACAGAACGGGTAATTGGCACTTTCAGCACCTGCTTTTGTGATAGCGTTGAAAAGTGTACTCTTACCAACATTCGGAAGTCCTACTATACCAAGTTTCATAGCTATTTTACATCTCCTTAGTAAAAACAATTATACATATTTTATAATATCACAAAACTCCCGAATTATCAATAAAAATGTTTGAAAATGTTATTCCTTGACACATTTTTCGAATTTTGGTATTATTTAGCACAGGGAGAGATATCAATATGCAAAAAAATTACGATACACCAAAAAGATTTGATATTGAAAATTCCATATATGACGCCGCGCTTTTGGAGAATGTTTCAACGGGAAAAATCCATTGGCATTCACATTTTTTGCTGTCAGTTTTTAAACGCAGCAGCGGTGTGCAGGTTTTAAATAATACCGAGTATCCTTTTGAAAAAGGAACGGCAATTCTTATGGGCCTCTTTGATTTTCACTATAACAAAATCGATGGGGATGAAACATTTGACGCTTATAGCATCAAATTTTCGCACTCGGTTTTTGACAGCAGGCTTTGTGAAATAGTGGACCTTGAAAGCTTTCCGCTTGTGTGCAAGCTTTCGGGAGAGGATTTTGCTCTTGCCGAAAAGCTTTGCGATACGCTGATATTGGAACGAGGCAGGGAAAACCTTT
>JAZRFX010000171.1:0-8819 GCA_045643845.1 Clostridia bacterium
AACTTCTCAAGAGGCGAGCTTGTTGATACTCCCGCTCTTATCAAGGCACTTGAAGACGGCACTATTTCAACATATGTTGTTGACTTCCCCTCTGACGAGGTTATCGGTCTTCCCCATGTTGTGGCTATTCCCCACCTTGGCGCTTCAACTGAAGAAAGTGAAGACAACTGCGCAGTTATGGCAGCAAAGGAGCTTGTTGAATACCTTGAAAATGGTAACATCGTAAACTCTGTAAACTACCCCAATTGTGAGCTTCCCAGAACAGCAGGTCTTGTAAGACTTACAGTTCTTCACAAGAACATCCCCAATATGATTTCAAGCATCTCTGCAGTATTTGCTTCAAAGAATATCAACATCGAGCATCTTGTTAACAAGAGCCGCGGCGACTACGCTTGCACACTTCTTGATATAGCAAATGTTGACGACTCTTTTGCAGACGAGCTCAAGACTATCGACGGCGTAATCAAGGTTCGCGTAATTAAATAATCATTAAAAAGCAAAAAGGTTGAGTGGCGTATGCCATTCAACCTTTTTTATTATTCGAATTTGTTTCGTATAAATAAGAATGCGCTGCTTTTTACAATCGCGTTTCCGTGTTCCTCCACGATGGCGCGGTATTTTTCGGGGCAGGGCGTTCCGAACTCTGACGCTTTTGGTATGTAGATGGGAAGCATCGTCATATAATATTTGTCGTTGTATGAATAAAGCGTACCCCAGAAGCATTCGCGCATCGCAGAGCACATTTTAATTACATCCTCAAAATCGGAAAGCTCTACCATAGTGCTCTTTTCTTCCTTTTGAGGCTTTTTCACTTTTTCAGGGAGAATATCGGAAAGCTTTTCAAAGAGCTTTTCCTCCTCCTTATCATTCACCTTGGTAACAAAGAGCGTCATTTCCCCTTTTTCAGCCTGAATTGCCGCTTCTACCACAAGGCGCGAATTGTTACAGTCAAAGCCTGTTTCCTTTTCGGCGCGTCTTAAAAGCTTGAAGAAAACCTCGCGCGATTCGGGCGAATTTTTCGCCATTGCTTCAAAGGATATTCCAAATTCCTCAAGGTCGTTTTTATCCATTGTAACTTTTATTTTGTTGGATTTAACAAGTTCAAATTTCACTCTTCTCACCTCTTTTTTATTATATCATAAATTGGCGCAATATTAAAGGAACAATTTATTCCTTTTCCACTCGCCCGGGGTTGTCCCAACATACTTTTTAAAGGCACGGATATATGTTTCCACGCTTGAAAATCCGCATTTTTCGCAGGTTTTTGAAATCGTTTCTCCGTTTTCAAGATATGAAAGACTTAATTTTATTCGTTCTTCCGCTATATATTCGCTTACGGATTTTTCTTCATTTTCGCGGAAAATCTTCGCAAGGGTTTTCGCTTTTACTCCGACATATTCCGAAACGGCTTCTGCCGAAAGCTGACTGTCTGAAAGCTTGTGCTTTATATAGTCTTTCGCTTTTTTGAATACCCTCTCGCAATCTTCCGCGGAAGCATCAAAAAGAATGTCGCGCAGGCTGTCAAGGACAGTCTTCCTTGTTGGAGGGTTCTCGGAAAAGAGTGCCTCCTTAAGACTTTCCACATCAATATAAAAGCCCCTGACAGAGTCATTGAGCGCCGACGCTACCTCCGTCAGGAGTATTTTTTCGAGTGCCGTGCTATATGCGCGGCACTCGTTTTCTTCATATATTTTATCAAGCAAGGCTTCCGCCTTTGCCCTTTCACCTTTTTTGATGAATTTTTCCAGTTCTTTTACCTTGTTCATATCAGTTAAAGTACTTTATCGCTCTCTCCATCTGAATATCGTTTACGGTCTTGACTTCGCCATAGTTGAAATCCTTGAGGTAGACATATTCGTAAAAGCTGACCTCGCCCGTAACTTTATAGCCTAAAACAGCCTGAATACGAGCCACGGCGTCTTTTGTCGCATCGTCATACACGCCATCAGCCTCGGTAAGGTAGCCGAGTGCCTTAAGACGCTGTTCAAGGGCAAGGACATTTTTCTCGTAGAGAGGTTCTGAAAGAGCCTTGTCAATGTCGATTTCCTCAAACGCGGATGCGTCAATATCAACGACCTCGTTTTTAACAACAAAGTCGGGAGTTATTCCCACTGTATGAATACGCTGTCCCTTGAAGGAATAAAATTCGCCCACGGTGTATTTGAAGCCTGCGCCGTCTACCGCGTTGTAAACACCCTGCATACTGCCTTTTCCGTAGCTCTGTACGCCGAGCACTTTTCCCGCGCCGCGCGACTGAATTGCCATTGCTAAAAACTCGCTTGCTGAAGCGCTGTTTTCATTCACAAGCACAAGCATATTGAATCGGGGAGCGTTATAGTTATTGCTTTTGAGCATTTTGTTATAGGAGCTGTCTTTATAGCGGATTTCTCCGATATCGCCCGCGCTGACGAAAATATTTGCGATTTCAACCGCGGCATTAAGATCTCCACCTGGGTTGTCACGAAGGTCGAAAATGACATTCTTAACCTTTTTCTGACGAAGCTCATCGACAATTTCGGAAAGCTCGTCGGGAGCGTTTGAAGTGAACTGATAAAGCGTAATAAGAGCAAGCTTATCATTTATCATTTCGCATTCGACCTGCGAAACCTCTACCGTGTCGCGCACGCAGGTAAGCTCTATTTCCTTGCCTGAACGAAGGACACCAATCTTAACTGCGCTTCCCTTTTCGCCGACAATGAGTTCTCTTACATCAGAGCTTGACTTTCCGCGCACATCCACGCCGTCAACCTTAACGATGTAGTCGTAGGGCATCATTCCTGCCTTGTATGCGGGGCCATCCTCAAAAACGGAGAGGATTATAACGCCTTCCTTATCCTCGCTGATTGTGACGCCGATGCCTGAAAATTCGCCCGAAATATCTTCATTAAGCGCCTGGTACTCGTCAGGGGTATAGAATTCGGCATAGTCATCATCGAGAGTGTTTACCATAGCCTCGATTGCGCTGTTGAGGTCAAGTTTTCCCTCGTCAATAACATCGCAGATAACGGAGTACAAAAGCTCCTCATCCTCAATGCCGTAGTAATAGTTCGCGGCAAGAGATTGAGCGTACATTTTTATTATATACTTTTGCATATCTGCGCTGTACTGCTCCACAACCTCATTTGAAGCTGTATCCTGCGCCATTACGGCAGGGGCAAAGAAAATACATATAACTAAAAGTAATGAAAGAATCTTTCTTTTCACTTTGGATTTCTCCTTTTTACATCTTTTCGGGGGCACTTACTCCGAGGATGTCAAGAACATTCTTGATAACAATTCTTGTAGATTCAATAAGCTTAAGACGCGCACACATAAGATTTTCTTCCTCGTCACGAACGCGGCAAGCGTTGTAGAAGGAATGGAAATGTGATGCAACATCGATAAGATAATGAGTGAGATTGCTGGGATCAAAGCTTACTGCGCTTGCCTTGATTTCTTCGGGAAGACGGGCAAGTGTGTAGAGAAGTTCAAGTTCCTCATCCTTCTTAAGAAGTGACGCATCAATATCGGAATATGCGGGTACTTTTACGCCGCTTTCCTCAAGAATTCTGATGATTGAGCAAATTCTTGCATGAGCGTACTGAACATAGAATACGGGGTTTTCGTTTGTCTGGCTTACAGCAAGGTCAAGGTCAAAGTCCATATGACTGCCCGCTGCACGCATATTGAAGAAGAAACGAGCCGCATCTATACCGATTTCCTCAATGAGGTCAGAGAGGGTAATCATCTTACCTGTTCTCTTACTCATACGCGCGATTTCGCCGTTTCTCATAAGACGAACAAGCTGAATTACAAGAACATCAAGCTTATCTCCGCTGATGCCGACAGCCTCCATAGCGCCCTTCATACGGGCGATATGACCGTGGTGGTCTGCGCCCCAGATGTTGATTGCAAGGTCGAAGCCGCGTTCTTCAAGCTTATTTCTATGATATGCAATATCGGCCGCAAAGTATGTGGGAATACCATTTGCACGAACGAGAACATCATCCTTTTCGCTACCGAATTCGGTAGACTTAATCCAAAGAGCGCCGTCCTTTTCGTATGTGATATTGCTTCCCTTGAGCTTTTCAAGAGTTTCCTTAACACTACCACCGTTATGGAGTGTGCTTTCGTAGAACCATACATCGTAGTCGATTCTATATTTTGCGAGAGTTTCCTTAAGAGCCTGGATATTAAGAGGAAGCGCGTATGCAACGAGAGCGTCCTTTCTTTCCTGCTCTTCTTTTTCAAGAAGGCCATCGCCGAACTTGTCGATATAATTTTGCGCGTGCTCGCGGATGTCGTCGCCCTGATAACCATCTTCGGGGAATTCGATTGCATCCTCGCCCTTTAAAATTTGGATGTAGCGTGCGGAAAGGCTTCTGCCGAACTTATCAATTTGCGCACCTGCGTCGTTGATGTAGAATTCCTTTGTTACATCCCAGCCTGCGCGTGAAAGCACATTGCTTAATGTATCGCCGAGCGCACCGCCGCGGGCGTTACCCATATGCATAGGGCCTGTGGGGTTTGCACTTACGAATTCAACAACTACCTTTTTGCCGTCTGCGACATTCACATTGCCGTATTTTTCCTGTTCGGATTCGATTTCGGCAATTGTGTTATAAAGATAGCTCTTGTCAAGATAGAAATTGATGAAGCCCGGGCCTGCAATTTCTATCTTTGTTGCGCCGAGTGCCTCTTTGTCAAGATTTGCGACAATATTTTCGGCAATTGCACGGGGAGCAGACTTTGCCGCGCGCGCAAGCATCATAGCGATATTGATTGCGTAGTCGCCGTTTGTCTTATCCTTGGGCACTTCGATAACAAATTCGGGGATTTCGATATCTCCATATGCTTTCTGTGCCGCCATCTTTGCCGCATCGTATATTTGTGATTTCTTCATAGAAAGTGTATTTGCCATGAAAAATCTTCCTTTCGTAAATAAGGTTTTATGCTCGTACTGTGAGCGAAATGCCGTTTCTCGAACGGGCAATATTATTTATGTCCATTATATAGTCGATATCGATATTTCCGCCGTTTTCGTCGAGAGAAACATTGATATCATTCGCCGTAACGCTGATTGTAAAATCACCGTAAGGCGTTTCGTAATGCCCGATGTGGCATTTGCCTTTTTCAAAAATCATATGGGTATTCGTCTGACCGTGGCGCATCATAGTCACGATTCCGTCGGGAGAAATTTTAAGGGTGGTATGACACTTTTCCATACCCGAGAGGTCGCCCTCGGCATAGCTTAAGTAGTACTTTCCGTCCTTGTCATAAAATTTTCCCGCGGTGGTAAGCTCCATTGCGTCCTTATCCTCGCCATAGTCCTGCGAACCCTTTATTGATATATAAACATCCTTCTTCATTATCCTTTTACCTCCGCCTTGTGCACCCTTGAATCAATAGGCTTTCCGAGGAAAACGCCGCCCAATTCAACGAAGCTTTCAACCGAGTCGGAAACATAGAATTCACTTGTACCCTCTTTCTTGTCCGAGAGGAGATTATTCTCCTCAAGATACTTTTTGGCATCCTCCGCTGCAAGAGCGCCAGGGCTTAAGAGAGTTACCCCATTTCCCATTATATCGGAGATGACCTTTTCAAGCAACGGGTAATGTGTGCATCCCAAGATAAGAGTATCCACATTTTCATTTTTAAGGGGCATAAGGTAATCTTTTGCAATGAGCCTTGCCGCCTCGCTCTCGGCGTAGCCGCATTCAACGAGAGAAACGAACATCGGACAGGCATTTGCAAAAACCTTGATATCGGGATTTATGGAATTTATAATCTCGGTATATTTTCCGCTTTTTATCGTTCCCGATGTGCCTATAACGCCTATTCGATTGTTTTTAGTAACGCTTACAGCCTTGTTGCAGGCGCTTTCAAGCACGCCCATTATTTTAACGCCGTAGCTGTCCTTGACAAGCGGAAGCGCAACCGAGCTTGCCGTTCCGCAAGCAGCAATAATGAGCTTTATATCGTGTTTTATCAAAAACTCTATATCGTCTTTTGTATAGCGGATAATAGTCTCGGCACCCTTGTTACCATAAGGAACACGCCCTGTGTCACCAAAATAGATGATATCCTCCCAGGGCATAATCCTCTGAATTTCTCTTACCGCGGTAAGTCCGCCAAGACCACTATCAAAAACACCGATAGGGTTGTTTTTCATAAAAATTGCTCCATTCCTAAAGCATAAATTTCAATACACCTGCGCAAAGGGACATACGCGACAAACCGCAGGTTCCGCGAAGCGGCGTGTGTGTCCCTTAACCTATAAGAGATTCGCCTGACATTTCGGCAGGCTTTTCGATTCCCATAATGTCAAGAAGTGTGGGAGCGATGTCTGCAAGACGGCCACCCTCACGGAGAGTGCAGTCCTTACCCACTACAACGAAGGGCACGGGGAATGTTGTGTGCGCTGTGAATACATCCTTTGTTTCGGGATCTACCATCTGGTCTGCGTTGCCGTGGTCAGCTGTGATACAAACAACGCCGTCCTTTGCGCGAACAGCTTCAACAACCTTGCCTACGCATTCGTCAACTGTTTCAACAGCCTTTACTGCGCATTCAAATACGCCTGTGTGACCAACCATATCGCAGTTTGCGAAATTGAGGATGATTACATCGTACTTGTCGCTTTCAATTCTCTTTAAAACTTCTTCAGTTACTTCGGGAGCGCTCATCTCGGGCTGAAGGTCGTATGTTGCAACCTTGGGAGATGCGATAAGTGCGCGGTCCTCATTCTTGTAGGGAGCTTCAACGCCACCGTTGAAGAAGAAGGTTACATGAGCGTACTTCTCGGTTTCCGCGATACGAAGCTGTGAAAGTCCCTTCTCTGCAATATATTCGCCGAATGTGTTTGTAAGTGATTCGGGCTTGAAGGCTACATCAACATTGGGCATCTTCGCGTCGTACTGAGTCATACATACATAGTAAAGCGGGAAGAAGCCGTTCTTTCTTTCAAATCCGTCAAATTCGCTGTCCACGAATGTGCGGGTAATTTCTCTTGCACGGTCGGGACGGAAGTTGAAGCAAATTACGCTGTCGTTTGCGCCGATTGTTGCACCCTCTGTGATAACTGTGGGAACGATGAATTCGTCTGTTACGCCATTGTCGTAAGAAGCCTGCATCATTGAAACTGCGTCGGAATTCTTTTCGCCTTCGCCGTAAACGAGAGCGGCATAAGCCTTCTCAACTCTTTCCCAACGGTTGTCACGGTCCATTGCATAATATCTTCCTGAAAGTGAACCGATTTTACCAACGCCGATTTCGTCCATCTTGGAAAGGAGCTCGCGTACGAAGTCGATACCGCTTGTGGGAGAAACATCACGGCCATCCATAAAGCCGTGTACGAAAACTTTCTCAAGGCCGTTTCTCTTTGCCAATTCAAGAGCTGCGTAAAGGTGTGTGTTGTGAGAATGAACACCACCATCGGACAAAAGCCCGAAAAGATGAAGGGCGCTGTCATTCTTCTTGCAGTTTTCAATAGCCTTTACAAAAGCGTCCTTTGTGAAAAAGTCGCCGTCGGAAATTGATTTTGTGATTCTTGTAAGTTCCTGATATACGATTCTACCCGCACCGATGTTGGTATGGCCAACTTCGCTGTTACCCATCTGACCTTCGGGAAGACCTACATCCATACCACTTGCATTGATGAGTGTTGCGGGGCATTCCTTTAAAAGTTTATCCATAACGGGGGTTTTTGCGCTGTAAACTGCGTTACCCTCGGTGTTTTCGTTGTAGCCGTATCCGTCAAGGATCATAAGCATTGTAAGTTTTTTAGTCATTTTATTCTTCCTTTCAGTAAGTCAAGGGAGCACAGGGTTATCCCCTGTGCTCCTCGGCTTAATTTACGCGTTGCAGATGATTGAGAAATCGTCGGGCTTAAGGCTCGCACCGCCTACAAGACCACCGTCGATGTCGCTCATTGCGAAAAGCTCTGCCGCACAATCCTTGTTAACGCTGCCGCCGTAAAGGATGCGGATAGCATCTGCAGTTTCCTGATCATAGATACCTGCAAGGCAAGCTCTGATATCAGCACAAACTTCATTAGCCTGCTCGCTTGTAGCAACCTTACCTGTGCCGATAGCCCAGATGGGTTCGTATGCTACAACAACCTTTGTTGCTTCTTCCTTGGAAAGACCGCGGAACGCAATCTTGATCTGGCTTCTGATGAAGTCGAATGTAACTGTATCTTCGCGCTGCTTAAGTGATTCGCCGCAGCAAAGTACGGGAACGAGGTCATACTTAAGAGCCTGAATAACCTTTGCGTTTACAGTGTCGTCTGTTTCAGCGAAGTATTCTCTTCTTTCGCTGTGGCCGATGATTACATATTCAACGCCGATTTCCTTAAGCATCTGTGCGCTGATTTCGCCTGTGAATGCACCCTTGTCTTCAAAGTGAAGATTCTGTGCACCGATTTTGATATTTGAGCCTTCAGCTGCCTTAACAGCTGCGGGAAGACAAACGAATGTGGGGCAAATAAGAACATCGTTCTTACAGCCTGCTACCTTTCCTTTAAGTTCGTTTATCATTGCTTCCGCCTGAGCGGGAGTGTTGTTCATTTTCCAGTTTCCTGCTGGGAGAATTTTTCTCATTTTATTCAATTCCTTTCGTTAATAGGGGTTGTTAAGGGGTTTCCCCTTAATTCAAAATCCGTCAAAAGCGAGGGCGTGTACCTCGGTTTTGACTCCTAAACTTTGTAATTTAGGGATAGGAAAAAATGTTCAGAACGGACAAACTGAACCCGAAGGGGTTACCCGACGCTGTACATAAGGTACAGCGACAGGTGAAGTTTGTCCGTAGCAAAAGGCTTCAAACAGAAGAAAAATCGAGAG
>JAZRFX010000172.1:0-2908 GCA_045643845.1 Clostridia bacterium
ATGAAAAGAGTTGCTTCAGTGCTACTACTGTTGTGTTTCCTTTTTGCTTGGCTCGGTGTTACGGCATAGGCGGAGGAAGCTGCGAGAGACGACAAGTACACACTATCAGGCACAAATACAGGGGCAAGAGGAGGCGATATGATATCCGTCTTTGTTTTGAAGGAAGGATACAAAATGTCAGACCTTGCTTCAGCGTCAGGTAGTGTGCTTGACAAGGTTTATTACACCAACATCTTCGAAACAGGTGAGGGTGGAGCGTATTCCTTCGACATCCAGGTTCCCGCGGGAACAAGCCGCGCTGCAACATGCGTGCTTTCCTGCAACGGAACTATTAAGGAAGACACCCTTCGCAGTTTCCTTGTTTCGAGTGGTTCGCTTAAAGTGATTTATGTATCACTGTCCGGAACAAGCAAGGCAGACGGTTCAAAGGAAAATCCGTATGACTTCGCAACTGCGAGAACAAAGGCATTCTCACTTGCTGCAGATTGCGATGTAGATGTGCTCCTCTACGGCGGTAAATACCAGTATTTTGGAAGCCGTGTTCAGATTGAAAATAAAAATGTCGGCACAGGCCACACCATTACTTTCGCCGCTGCGTCAAAGGATGATAAGCCCGTCATCACATCGATGAAGCAGGTTGGCCATCAGTACATCACAAAGCTTACCGAGGGCGAAATCTACGATCGTCTTCCCGAAACCACACGCGGTATGGTCTATAAGCTTGATATGAAGGCGGCAGGCTTCGCTGACGAAGTTCCCATTACAAATGCTTCTGGCGAGCAGACAGGTACATACACAGTTCTTAAGATGGGTTACGCAGGTGCAACGGCTACACGCCGCACACTTCAGCCGCCGCTCATCTACCTTAATGGTAAGCGTCAGCGCATCAGCCAGTATCCTAACGAAGCGGCAGTTGCGTTCGAAGGAACAAAGGGCCTCACAGGAACAAACAGCGACGGCAATCCCACACTTAAGTATGGATCATTTACAGATAAGATGGACTTTGGTAAGTGGGCGCACGCGCTTGACGACCTCTATATTGCAGGTTATCTCTTCGATGCGTTCCGCGGTTCAGCTGCAAAAATCACCGCGGTTGATACAGAAAATAAGACCATTACTATCGATGGTACAGAAACGCTCTATCAGCCTAACTCAAGCGGTGCCTACGGTCCCCGTATCACAGTAGTAAACCTTCCCGAGGAAATGGATATCCCGGGCGAATACTTCTTCAACTATCGTGATAAGTGCATTTACTACTACGCACCCTATGAGCTTACTGCCGACGATGTATTTGAAATGGCAAATGACTCCAGAAATTCTACCGGTAGATGGGGATACCCGCAAGTCCTTTGGGTAACAGGCTCGGAAAATATAACCTTTGAAGGAATTGAAATTTACGGTTCTCGTTTTGATAGCCCCATCTATGTATCAAACTCTAAAGGAATCGTCTTCCGCGGCTGTACAATTCACGGAGCAAGCCAGCAGGGTATGCTGATCAGCGGTATAGAATGCATCGTTGAAAACTGTGACGTTTACGATACAGGCGGATGCGGAATTTCAGTAACTGGCGCACTTTGTACAAGAAGCGATGTCTCGGTAGCAAGTAATAACATTGTAAGAAACAACCATGTTTATAACTATGGCCAGAACCCCACAATGGGCTATGACTCAAATGGTATCGTTCTTTCCAAGGGTGCGAGCCAGATTGCAGCTCACGACGATGTAACATATACTCACACGCATAAGGGCCTCGGCGATACAGCTGAGAACAACCTTGTTCACGCGTCAAAATTTACAGGCGCTATCCGTTATTCAGGCCTTCGTACAACCGTCCGCAGAAACGAGGTTTATAACCTTCTTGATTCAGCAGACGATATCGGCGTTATCTACACAGGCCGTTCAGTAACTGAACATGGTAATCAGCTTACTGAAAACTATGTCCACGACTTCTACACTATTGCAAATCCCCGCTATGCTACAATGGGTATCTATTGGGATGACTATCAGTCAGGTCAGCGCGGAACAGGCAATATCGTAGTAGGTAGCGACGCAAACAACGGCTATTTCTATGGTATCAGAACAATTGGTTACAACAACCAGATTTATAACAACACCTTCGTAAATATCAAGACAGCAATCGGTCTTTCAGGCCGTTCGGTATCAAGCTGGACGAGCCAGAACGCGGAATGGGGCTTAACAAGCTCCCTTAACTATCTCCCCGCAGAACCCTTTGAGTATAGAAATGAAATGATTGCGATGAGAGATGCTCTTTCAGCAAGAACCGACGGCAAATTCATCCATATGGCAAAGGCTGTAAACAACCTCTCCGTAGGCTGTTATTACACCACTAAAACAAGTGACACCGACGGCGGAGCGAGAATTTACCAGTACGGCAGCGACAATGTTTACGGCAACGAAGCGGCTGATATGTCTATCTTCGTAGATCCTGAAAATCAGGACTACCGCGTAAAGAAGGAATATGCGACAACTGGCGCATACGCAGCAGTTCCCAACGAACTTAACTTCGATATGGACTGGATTGGTATCCAGAATAAGGATATGATGCCCGATTCGGATAAGTCCTTCAAGCTTATGCACCCGACAAAGAATGAAACCCTCACAAAAGACGGTATAATTCTTACTTGGGAGCAGGGACTTTGCGCCGATAAGTACGAATATGTAATGGCAACTGATAAAAATTTGGCAAACATCGTTGAAAGTGGCGAAACAAAGGAAACCTATGTAATTCCCACAACAGCATTTGCTGAAGGTACTACATATTACTGGAAGGTTAAGGCCATCAACTTCTCACGCAATATGGGTAGCGAATGGCTTTGCGACAATGCTGAAAGCTTCACGGTAGCAAAAGCTGCGGCAATTGAAGTTGTAGAAAGCAAGCTCCTCGTAA
>JAZRFX010000173.1:0-8725 GCA_045643845.1 Clostridia bacterium
AAAGCGTGCAGTACAGGCTGGTTACTGGCATCTCTTCCGCTTCGATCCTCGTCGTGCAGAAGAAGGCCTCAATCCCTTCCAGCTTGATTCAAAGGAACCCACAGAAAGCTATGAAGAGTTCCTTATGAACGAAGTTCGTTATAACTCACTTGCTCGCTCTAACCCCGAAAGAGCAAAGGCTCTCTTCGAAAAGGCTGCAGCAAATGCAAAGGCTAAGTACGAAGCACTCGTAAAGCGTGCAAACGACTAATTTAAAAAATGAAAAGTCCTGCGGAATTTCCGCAGGACTTTTTTGTTAAAAATTTTTATAACATACAAAAAACACTTTATTTTGACAATTCAATATGCTATAATAATATAGATATATTATATTCAGGTGATTTTATTGAAACTTCCCGAAAAATTTCTCGAAAGAATGAAAAAAGACCTTGAAACTGAATATGATGAATTCCTTAAATCTTATGAGGAAGAGCCCCGTATAGCGCTCCGCGTAAATACGCTTAAATTATCCTCGGCGGATTTTAAGGAAACTGTCGGTTTTTGCGGAGAAAATGTGCCGTGGTGTGAAAGCGGTTTTTACTACGACGGAAAGAAGGGTAATCACCCTTCAAGTATCGCAGGACTCTTTTATTCGCAGGAGCCTTCCGCGATGATTTCAGCAGAAACGATAGATATAGAAGAAGGGGACAAGGTCCTCGATTTGTGTGCCGCCCCTGGTGGGAAAAGCACTCAACTTGCCGCAAAACTGGGTGGTACGGGACTTTTAGTTTCTAACGAGGTTGTTCCGCAGCGTGCAAAAATCCTGTGCGAAAATATTGAGCGTATGGGAATTAAAAACGCCGTTGTGACAAATATGTACCCCGAAAAAATGGAAAAGCATTTTGAAGGCTTCTTCGACAAAATCGTAGTCGACGCGCCCTGCAGCGGAGAGGGAATGTTCCGCAAAGACGATGTCGCAATTCAGGAGTGGAGCATTGAGCACACAATCTCCTGCGCGCAAAGACAACTTTCAATTCTCGACAGCGCATATAAAATGCTCGCACCAGGTGGTCAGCTTGTCTATTCGACCTGCACCTTCGCGCGTGTTGAAAATGAGGAAGTGGCGGAAAAATTTGCCGAAAAATATGACGATATAAAGCTTGTGAAAACGCATCGACTGATGCCTCATCAGGTAGACGGCGAGGGACATTTCTCCGCGCTTTTTGAAAAAAGTGGGGAGAGAGGCTTTGAAAAAAGACCTCCCGCAATCGAATCGAAAAAGGAAATTATAAATATATACCGCGAATTTGAAAAAGAAAATCTTAATATCACACTTGATGGGATTTTTGTTTCGTTCGGCGACTTTTTATATCTTTTGCCGCGCGATATGATTTCGCTTGATAAAATAAAATGCGTTCGCCCAGGTTTACAACTCGGCGAAATCCGCAAAGGACGCTTTATTCCTTCACACCATCTTTGTATGGCGCTTAAAAAGGACGAACTAAAGCGCACCATATCACTTTCAGACGACGAAATTTCACTTTATATAAAAGGCGAAGCAATCGCGCATAGTGGAGAAAAAGGCTACGGCGCAATGCTTTACCACGATACCTATCCGATAGGTTGGTACAAATTAAGCGACAATGTCGCAAAAAACCATTATCCGAAACACTTGAGAAAGGCTTGATTCTATGTTTAATGTATGGCACAATGTAAACCCCGAAAGAATTAAAAAAGACGACTTTCTTGCCGTTATCGAAATTGCAAAGGGTGGTAGAAATAAATACGAGCTCGACAAGGAAACAGGTATGATTATCCTTGACCGCGTGCTTTATACTGCAACTCATTATCCTGCAAACTACGGATTTATTCCGCGTACTTATGCCGAGGACAATGACCCTCTTGATGTGCTTGTTCTTTGTCAGGAAAAGATAGACAGCCTCGTGCTTGTGCGTTGTTATCCCATTGGCGTTATCAAGATGATTGACGACGGTAAGGTTGACGAGAAAATCATCGCAGTACCCTTCAACGATCCCACAAATTCGACTTACCACGATATTTCCGAGCTTCCCGATCATATTTCCCGTGAAATATCACATTTCTTCGAGGTATACAAAATGCTTGAAAATAAGCAAACTGCGGTTTTAGAGGTTCTCGGACGCGAAGGCGCAGAAGAAATCATCGAAAAATGTATCGCAGCTTACAAAGAAAAAATCTTAGGATAAGGAATTAAAACTATGGCAAAGACACTTTTTGTACTTGCATCAAAATCGCCAAGAAGAAAAGAGCTTCTTAAAAATATGGGAATACAGGCGGAAATAATTCCTGCCAATGTTGACGAGGGCAAGCTCTCAATGCTTCCTCCCGAAAAAATGGTGACACAGCTTGCACTACTCAAGGCGAGCGATGTTGCGCGTTCTTTCGGCGGAAATACCTATGTAATCGCCGCTGATACAGTCGTTGTGATGGATGGAAAGGTTTTCGGCAAACCGCGTGATATCGCCGACGCAAAAAGAATGCTTTCTTCCTTGAGCGGTGCTACTCACAGCGTTTATACGGGCTACTGCGTTATAAAATGCAGTGACGGAACCGCTGTAGCGCGCTTTGAAAAAACGGATGTTATTTTCCGCGCTCTTGATGCCGATGAAATCGACGCCTACATAAAAACGCGTGAGCCGATGGATAAAGCAGGCGCTTATGGGATTCAGGGAAAGGGAAGTATATTCATCGAAAAAATAAACGGCGACTACTTCAATGTCGTCGGACTTCCCGTATGTGCTCTTTCAAAACTCCTCCGTGAGGAATTTGGTATAAAGGACTGGACAAAATGAAAAAAATTACTAAAAAGCACATTATAATATTTTCCATTATTACAGTTGTAGTTCTCTGCGTTGCGGCATTTTCTTTCAGGACAGGAAACAACGCCGTTTCAAACGCAATCGGCACAGTTATATCTCCTGTTCAGAAGGTAGTTGTGCGCGGATTTAATGGAGTGTGCGAATTTTTCGGAAATATAACATCGGCAGGTAAAATGGCAGATGAAAATGAAAAGCTCGAAACAGAGGTAGCATCCTTAAAGGATCAGCTTCGTATGCTTGAAGGTTATAAAGCGGAAAACGAAAGCCTCCGCGAGCTTATAGCCCTTAAGGAAACGCGCACGGATTTTGAAACTATCGGCGCAAATGTAATCGGTAGAAAAACGGACGAGCTTCACAGCATAATCACTCTCGACAAGGGAACAAAAGACGGAGTTAAGGTAAACGATATTGTTTTAGTTCCCGAAGGACTTGTGGGCGTTGTTTTTGAGGCAAACTATAACTTTTGCAAGGTAAAAACGATTTTCGACACGGAAACTTCAGTTTCCGCAATTTGTCTTCGCAGCGGAGATATGGGAGTTATCGAAACAACTGCAAATTCTCAAAACAGTAGAAAATGCAATATGAATTACATAGACCGCGGCGCAAAAACAGTTGTCGGCGATGTAATTGATACTTCAGGAACGGGCGGAATTTTCCCCCGTGGAATAAGAATCGGTAAAATTACTGAAATAAAAGAAGACAGTAGAAATCTTACGCTTACTGCTGTTGTTGAAACCGATATTGATATTTACGGACTTGACAGTGTGCTTATAGGGAAGTGTGCAAAGTGAAAAATCTTTTAAGATTTATAGGGATATATGTGGCGTTTTTGCTTCAATCCCTGCTTTTTCAGGAAATCAGAATATTTTCATGCTCGCCTGATATAATGCTTGCGCTGCTCGTGATTTTTTCCGTTTCACTCGATATCATTCCTGCGGCGTTTTTAGGTGCTTTTGCAGGACTTTTGATGGATGTTATGTATGAGAGAGTGTTCGGAATAAATCTTCTTATATATATGTTTTTAGCACTTTTTGTAAGCTTGGCAACAGACCGGAAAAACGAAAATTCACCTCTTATCATGAGCTGGATTTCATTTGTGAGCGTTGCCGCGTTTGAAATTGCCGCAGCGCTTCTTAAATCGGTAGTTTCACAGCCGCTTAAAATTGGTGTGCTGTGTGCGAATATTTTTGTAAAAGGCATTTTTGGTGCAATCTTTGCACTCGTATTTGTAATATCAGTTCAGAAAATACGAAGAAAATCAGATAAAAAATCAAACTCCCGAGAGGAGGCGGAAATATGAAGCCAAGGCGTTATGTGGCATTTTATATCATTTTTGCGCTTGTTGCCATTATGATTTCGGTACGCCTTGTGAATTTGCAAATTGTAAACGGTAATTATTACAGAGAAAAAAGTAATTCGAGAACGGTCAGAAGTATTGAGCTTATCGCAAAACGCGGTGAAATCCTTGACCGCAACGGCAGAGCGATTGTGTCAAGCCGTACTGCATACAATGTGTATATACTTTCAAACCGTCAGCGAACCGACGAAAAATTAAATAAAACTATTTATAACCTCTATAAAACAGTATCCGCATCATCTTCGGGCGTGAATTCGATACTACCCATTGAAGAAAAAGGTGGAAAATACAGTTTTACACTCTCTGGCGATGACGCAAAAAAGTGGAAAACCGACAACGAGTTCAAGGCTGAAGACAGCGCAAAAACGGTTATGGATGAACTTATAAAACGCTACGCCATAAACGAAGGCGATTATTCCAAGACCGAGTGCATCTATATTGCGGCGGCGCGTCTTAATATGGTAAAACACGCGTTTTCGGCGACATCTCCGTACCTTTTTGCGGCGGATGTCCCCATCGGAGAAATCGCCGTTATCAAGGAGCAGGCGGACAGCTTCCCCGATGTCAGCATCATAACTCAACCTGTGCGTGATTATCCCTACGGCTCTCTTGCGGCGCATATTTTAGGAAGAGTCGGTGCACTCAGCGCTGATGAGTATGAGGAAAACAAAAATAACGGTTACAATATAAATTCACAGATAGGAAAAAGCGGAATCGAAAAGCTTATGGAGAGCTATCTCCGCGGCGAAAACGGCGCAGGTAGCGTCGAGCAGTCAGGTGAAGGTCGAAGCATCGGTCAGGCTGTAGAAAAAGCACCCGTAAAAGGAAGAAATGTCAGCCTCACTATCGACCTTGATATGCAGCTTGCCTGCGAAAAGGCTCTCGAGGAAACTATCCGTAATATAAGCTCCTCTTTTGAAAGTGCAAAAGACGGCAGAGATGCTGACGCAGGCAGTATCGTCGTAATTGATGTCAATACTGGCGACATCCTTGCGATAGCATCATATCCGACCTATGAAATAAAGACATTTACATCAGAATACAATAATCTTCTGAATAATAAGGCGAATCCACTGTTTAACCGCGCGCTTGCAGGAACTTATGCACCTGCATCGACATTTAAACCGCTTGTGGGTATAGCCGCACTTGAAGAAGGTATAATTACTTCCGACGAGGAAATTCTTGATACGGGTAAGTACACTCACTTCAAGGACTATCAGCCTGCCTGCTGGATATATAATCAGAAGGGTGGCACTCACGGACTTGTAAATGTTGCCGAGGCTATACGCGATTCGTGTAATGTATTCTTCTTTGATGTCGGACGCCGCCTCGGTATTGAAAAAATAGATTCATATGCCGCTAAATTCGGCTTCGGACAAAACAGCGGGATTGAGCTTTCAGGCGAAGAAAAAACAGGCGTTGTGGCAGGTCCTGAAAATAGAAAACAAAGTGGGGAAATATGGTACCCAGGCGATGTTTGTCAGACGGCTATCGGTCAATCCGATACACTTGTTACCCCGATTCAGCTTGCAAACTATATGGCAACTCTCGCCAACGGCGGAACGCGATACAAACCGCGCCTTATAAAAGCGGTCGAAAATGTAGGCGGAGGAGTTTTGAAGGAGTCAGCTCCCGAAGTTCTTGCGAAAATAGATATGAGCAAGGAAAATCAGGAGGCAATCTTAAGCGGACTTCGTATGGTTGTCACGGAAGGTACGGCGGAGAAGGCGTTCAAGGATTGCAAAGTATCCGTTGCGGCAAAGACGGGTAGCGCGCAGACAGCGGGAAATTATACAAATGGTATATGCATTGCGTATGCGCCATACGATAAGCCCAGAATCGCAATTGCCTGCGTTGTTGAAAAGGCAGGCAGCGGCTCAAATGTTGCGCAGGCTGTAAGAATGGTCGTTGACAGCTATTTTGAGTCTGAAGAAGAAAATGATATAAAAACAAATGCATTGACAAGGTAAAATTATGCTTAATATTAAAGGAATCGGCAGGAATATAAAACTGCAGTTTACTTTGGATACGACTCTTTCAGGTGCCATAGCGGACATCGAAAGAGATAGAAGTTTTTTAAAAGATGCCGACTGTAATATTTCATACAGCGGAATCGAGCTTGACTACGACGGGGAAATGCTTCTGGAAAAAACTATAAGAGAAATTTCCCCCAAAATAGTTTTTGAGAAAAAGCATTGCTTGACAAAAGAACAGCTTGAATACTCTCTTTGCGAGGATGAAAAGATTGTCCGTGTGGTAGAGCGTAATCTAAGAAGCGGCGAGGTAATTGAAAGCCGCGGCGACCTTATCATCTACGGCGATGTGAATCCAGGGGCGCTTTTAAAGGCTCGCGGAAACATAACTGTCATCGGTGCACTTCGAGGCGTGGCTCATATAACGGGCGAGGGAAAGGTCTATGCGACATATATGAACCCCTCGCAGATAAAGATAGGAAAAGTATGTTCTTATAATAAAAAAGATGAAAATGTCGGTACTGCAATAGCATTGGCGGAAAACGGCGAAATAATATTAGAGTGTTTGTGATTTCTTTATAGACCGAAAAAACAAACCGTGATAAAATACCCGTGGGGTGAATAAAATGTGTGAAATAATAGTAATAACAAGCGGTAAAGGCGGAGTGGGAAAGACCACCACTACCGCAAATATAGGTGCCGCACTTGCCCTTTCAGGCAAGAAGGTTCTGATGATTGATACAGATATCGGACTTCGTAACCTTGATGTTATAATGGGCGTTGAAAACAGGATAGTTTATGACCTTGTGGATGTCGTTGAAAAGCGCTGTACATACAGCAAGGCTCTTGTAAGGGACAAGCGTTTTGAGTCGCTTTTCCTTCTTCCCGCAGCGCAGTCAAGGGATAAAAGCGCCGTTACAACAGCGCAGATGAAACATCTTATCCGTCAGATGGAGGAAGAATTCGACTACATTCTGATTGACTGTCCCGCAGGTATCGAGCAGGGCTTTGAAAACGCTGTGGCAGCGGCAAAGCGCGCTATCGTTGTGGCTATGCCCGAGGTTTCAAGTGTGCGCGATGCCGACAGAATCATCGGACTTTTAGAAAAGCACGATATAAAAAATATCAAACTTGTAATAAATAAGTTAAGACCGAAAATGGTTGAGAACGGCAGTATGCTCGGCATTGATGATATGCTTGAAATCCTTGCAATCGACCTTCTCGGCGTTGTGCCTGACGATGAGGATATCATTGTTGCGGCAAATACGGGCGACTATGTTTCAAATATGCCTTCATCCCGCGCGGGGCAGGCGTACAGAAATATCGCATCGCGTCTTAACGGCAACGAGGTTGAGCTTATAAAGCTTAAGGCAGGCTTTTTTGAAAAGCTCTTCGGCAAACGGAGGAAAATAGTATGATGAGATTCTTTTCACGGATAAACTCTCATACTGTAAAAGATGCGAAAAACAGATTGAAATCTGTTTTAATAAATGATAGAATGAATGTGTCATACGATATGACAATGGAAAAAATGAGGAAAGAGGTTTCGGCAGTGCTTGAGAAGTATTCTTCCCAAAATGCACAGCCGCAGGTATCGGTAACTTGCAGTGAGGGCGCGCTTTGCCTTGTAAGTGCAAGCATCCGACTTAAGAAGGAGAGAGACAACATAAGATGAACATAGCACTGATTGCTCACGACAAAAAGAAAGAACTTATGGTTCAGTTCTGCATTGCTTATAAAGGTATCCTTGCAAAGCATAAGCTTTTTGCAACGGGAACAACAGGTGGACTTATTATTGAGGCAACAGGTCTTGATGTACACCGATTTTTGTCAGGCCCTCAGGGTGGCGACCAGCAGATTGGCGCATATATCGCGTACGATGAAATTGACCTTGTGCTTTTCTTCCGCGATCCGCTTACAGCCCAGCCGCACGAGCCTGATGTAAATGCACTTTTCCGCCTTTGCGACGTGCATAATGTTCCGCTTGCAACCAATGTTGCTACTGCGGAAGTGCTTATCCACGGTCTTGAGCGTGGCGACCTTGACTGGCGTGATATTGTTAATCCCAAAAAGTAAGAAGGGACTTATATGAACCTTAATAATACCCCCTCATCCGAGAGGGTGCATATCGGATTTTTCGGATGCACCAATGCGGGTAAATCAAGTCTTGTCAACGCTCTTGTAAATCAGAGCGTTGCTCTTGTTTCAGAAGTTTCAGGAACTACAACAGATATAGTGAAAAAGGCTATGGAATTACTTCCCATAGGCCCCGTTATGATTGTGGACACCCCCGGCTTTGACGACGACAGCCTTCTGGGAAAAGAGCGCATAAAAATAACAAAAAAAGCTCTTTCTACGATTGATGTCGCAGTCCTTGTATGCGACGCGCAAGAAGAAGCGTGTGAAGATAGGGAAATAGAAAATCTTATTAAAGAAAGAAATATTCCCTTCCTGAAAGTGTATAACAAAGCCCATTTGGTAGATGCCCGCAAAGAAAACCTTTTCTATGTCAGCGCAAAAACGCTTGAAGGAATAGAGGCGCTTAAAAAGAAACTGTC
>JAZRFX010000174.1:0-3516 GCA_045643845.1 Clostridia bacterium
ATTCCCAAAAGAACATGGGACGGGTCAAGCGAGCCTGATGTACAAGCACTGCCGCTTGAAACAACGAAGCCCAACATATCAAGTGATAACAAAAGGCTTTCGCCCTCGATATATCTGAAGCAAAAACTTGTATTATTGGGAAGGCGCTTTTCCCTGTGTCCGTTAAGACGGGTATAGGGAATTTCACGAAGGACTGTATCGATGATATAGTCGCGCATTTCTACAAGCTTTTTTGTTTTTTCTTCCATATGCTCGCACGCCTCGGAAAGAGCCTGCGCCATACCAATAATTCCTGCAACATTTTCCGTTGTAGCGCGTCTACCTGATTCCTGCGCACCGCCGTGGATGAGATTTTCAATCTTTACGCCTTTTTTGATATAAAGCGCGCCGACACCCTTGGGGCCGTGGAACTTGTGACCTGACATTGAAAGAAGGTCGATGTTCATTTTTTCAACATCAATTTCTACCGCGCCTGTCGCCTGAACTGCGTCGGTGTGGAAATATACGCCCTTCTCGCGGCATATAGCACCGATTTCCGCAATGGGATTTATTGTGCCGATTTCGTTATTTGCAAACATTACGCTGACAAGAATAGTCTTGTCCGTAATTGCGTTTTCAATATCCTTGGGGTTTACCATACCAAATTCGTCAACGGGAACATAGGTTACCTCAAAGCCCTGCTTTTCAAGGAACTCGCAGGTATGAAGCACCGCGTGATGCTCAATCGTTGTTGTGATGATGTGATTACCCTTGTCCTTATTTTTAAGAGCTACGCCCTTGATAGCCCAGTTGTCAGCCTCACTACCGCCGCTTGTGAAATAAAGTTCGCGCGCAGTTGCACCGATGCATGACGCAACCTTTTCGCGTGCTTCATTCATAGCACGGCGAGCCGCCTGACCTGCGCTTGTATATGTGGAGGATGCGTTTCCGAAAGTTTCGGTAAAGTACGGAAGCATCGCGCTGACTACACTGTCTTTCATTTTTGTTGTAGCTGCATTATCAAGATATATCATAAAAGTTTTCCCTTCATTTTAATCCACATTACAGTATAGTATTATTTCGTGGAAAAAGCAAGTAAATTCGCAAAATTTATCATTTATTTTTGCCGAAATAATTTGTGCAGTGAATAACCTTTCCGACAATCTGAAAATGGTCTTTTTCAAGGTTTATTACAATGTCGGGATAAAGCTCGGGATTTCCTGCAGATTTAAGCACGACGGTATTCCCGTCTTTGTAATATGTTCTTACCACGGCATCGGTTTCTTTATATACCGCGGCGATAATATCTCCGTTTTGCACAATGGCATCCTTGCGGATGATAACACTTGCACCTTCCTTTATTGCTTCCATAACCATAGAATTATCGGGCATTTTAAGTCCCATATATTCATACCCGTGCAAATCGGCGCGGTCGAGGAAAACTGTTTCAACGATTTTGTCAATTTCCACAAATGGCTTTTTACTGCTTATAGAGCTTACAACATGGACAAGCTTTGCGCGCTCTCCTACATCGATTGAAAGGCGGTTTAAAAGCGAATAGCTGTCAGTGTTGAATGCCGCTGCAAGCGCATCTATTATATTCGGCGCGGGAGATGTTACATATCCGCTTTCGATATTATTTATTGTTGTTGCACCTACGCCGATACGCGTTGCGAGCTGTTTCTGCGTAAGTCCCGCATTTTTACGAAGCCCTCTTATATGCGCCGCGAGCATTCCCATAATTACACATCCTTAAAATAAATTAAGAATGATTATATCATAATTCTACCACGATTTCAAGAATGAAGAGCTGTATTTATTCCGCCTGAAATTATGTCGGATGCGATGTTTGAAATGGCATCAACATCGTTTGGTGTCAGTATCATTCCGCGTCCGTCTTCAAGGAGTTCATTTTTAATTTGCGCGCGGTCGCGGACGATATCCATTGCAAGCGTAGTTGCATCGACAACCATCGGCACACCGATTGCAATCACGGGCACGCCGAGGGTTTTCTCAGTCAACTCTTTTCGGTTATTCCCCACTCCGCTGCCGGGGGAAATTCCTGTATCGGAAAGCTGAACAGTTGTTCCGAGGCGACTTATTTTCCGCGCGGCAAGGGCATCTACCGCGATAACGAGAGTGGGTTTTACATGCTCTACCACGCCTTTTACAATTTCGCCCGTTTCGATTCCCGTAATGCCAAGAACCCCTGGCGCAACTGCGCTGACGGGACGAATATCAAAATTAAAACCGAGCTGTGCCGCGCTTGTTATATGGCGCGTTACAGTTATCTTTCCCACAGTCTTTGGACCGATTGAGTCGGGCGTTATATACTGATTTCCAAGCCCTACAACGAGCACGGAATCGGTATTTTTATTTTGAAGGAGCTTACAAAGTTCATCCGCCACCGCTTTTTCTCCGCGCGATTTTATATCTTCATCGTCATAAAGCATACTGTCAATTTCAATTGTGATATAGCTTCCGATTGGTTTTCCTATGCGTTTTGCCCCTTCGTCCGTTTTAATATTCACCTGGGTTATGGTTATCCCGTCGTCATCGCGTTCCTTACTTTCTACGCCGCTGATTTCGTCGGCAAACATTTCGCGGCATTCAAGAGCGAGGTCTGTTCTTATATTCATATCATTTCCTCCATTCCCTTTTATTATTTCTCAACAACATTTTAAAATACGAGATTGTTGCAAATTACAAAAAGGTGTGATAAAATAGTACTAACTTCACTTTTGGAGGGAATTTTATGACAATAAAAGAATCAGCAGAAAATTATCTTGAAGCGATTCTTATGCTTGGAGAAAAAAACGGCCATGTCAGAAGTATTGATGTTGCAAACGAGCTTGGTTTTACCAAGGCGAGCGTTTCCGTCGCAATGAAATCATTCCGCGCGGAAGGCTATATAGTAACACTTGAAGACGGCGGTATAAGGTTAACTGAAAAAGGTCTTTCAATAGCGCAGAAGGTTCGTGAAAGGCACGATGTTATCGCAGGCGTTCTTATGAAAATCGGTGTCAGCGAGGAAAACGCCTATGCCGACAGCTGTAAAATTGAGCACGATATCAGCGACGAAACATTCGAGAAATTGAAGGAATTTTTAAAGAAAAACGCCTGATTATTTCTGCGGTTACACTTTCATAACACTAATGTTAAAATTGTGTTACTGCTATTGCAATACGACAATATGTAGTGTATTATACAAGTAGTAAAGAGGTGATCGTTATGACAAATGTAAACAACACAACTCACATTGATATATGCAAAACGCGCGACAGCGAGATTGAAGCTATCATCTGTCGTGTGCACGAAGCTTTGGTAGAAAAGGGATACGACCCGATAAGCCAGCTTGTTGGTTATATTATGTCGGGCGATCCGACCTATATTACAGGTCACAAGGGCGCGAGAAGCCTTATTACAAAGGTTGAGCGCGACGAAATTCTTGAAGTTGTGTTTGGCAAGTATTTATCAATGAAATAAAAAATATTTAAAGCCACCTGTTCAATTTGAACAGGTGGCTTTTTTCGCAGT
>JAZRFX010000175.1:0-5395 GCA_045643845.1 Clostridia bacterium
AAAAAAGCGTATGTGTTTTTTGACACATACGCTTTTTTATCATTGTTCGTTTGGAAGCACGAGCGCCGCTATTATATAAGCAAGAACGCCTGTTCCCGCGCAAAAAATAAGAAGTGCCCATATAAGTCTTACAACAGTTGAGTCAATTCCCAAAAATTCAGCGATACCTCCGCACACTCCGCAAAATTTTTTATCCGTTTGTGATTTATAAAGCCTCTTTTGCATATTATCTATCCTTTCTTACCATAGAGATACTCTTTCCTGTGGCGGAACATACATTCCGTCAGTTTCTACGATTCCAAATGCGCTGTAGAATTCATCTACACTCATAAGAACACGATTTATTCTGATTTTTCCGTCGCTGTGGGTATCTACATCCGCCAGAAGAGTCGTATATTCCCTCGTGGCTGTTCCTGCCCACGCTTTCGCCATCGCGCAGTAAACCTTTTTCAAATCAAGATTTTTTGCTACCGCGATATCCGTTATACATTCCGCAGCACCCAGATCGGCAATATTTTCATTAAGTGTCAATCTGCCGTTGTTTCTTACTGCGGGGATTGATTCAACGCCGTCAAAGAAGGACACAACGCTCTCACAACGCTGCTTGAACTCCTTGTAGTCGCTGTCTTTCCACCAATTGTTTACATTTCCGTTTTCGTCAAACTTGGCACCCATAGCGTCAAAGGCGTGGGTTATTTCGTGCGCTATTATAAAACCTACACCGCCAAGCTTTTCTTCGTACGAAAAGCTTTTGTCATAGAGCGTCGGCATAAGTATCGCCGCAGGAATTGTTATATCGTTTGCCGATGTATCATAAGCGGCATTGACGGCGTAAGGCTCCATCGCCCACGAATCGTGATTGACCGAGGCAAACTGCATCGCGCCGTAGCTTTTTGCCATAGCTTTGACAATTTCAATCATATTTCCAAAATATGTTCCACCCTCATCGGGAGAAAGAATTGTCACATCATCAAGATATGTTCCGCCAAAATCGGGATAACCGACCTTTACTTTAATGGAATCAAGCTTTATTTTTGCTTTATTTTTTGTTTCCTCATCCATCCATGCAAGATCGTCTATTCTTACTTTGAAGGCATTGATAATATCCTTTGTCATATTCAGGATATCTTCCTCGGCACCCTCGTCAAAATACATTTCGCCGTAAATTTCCGATACATATTCGGGCATAACCTCCTGCACAATGGAGGTTGCCTGCTGCTTTACATCAACTACGCCTTCAGTTCCGAAAAGAACGAGATTCAAAGACTTCTGCGCATACATAAAATCCAGGCTGAGAGTTTCGCCGAAGCTTTCAAGAAGCGCTATTTTCATCGCCGTTTTCAAGACGGGAAGATTTGACTGATTGTAGGATGACGCGAACTCCTCGGCAAGCGCCATATCCGTCACAATTATTTTGTCATCCTTTACCAAAGAGGAGTTTGACAAGAGCTTTTCAAGGTCAAAATCGGGGAAAAGCATACTTACCTTGCTATAAGAATTGACATTATATATTTTGTCAAGATTCTGCGTTTCTTCCGCGTCAAGCATCTTATGAGCGAGATTTTTTTCAAACTCATAGTACGCTCTGGCGTTTTCTTTGGCAAGGATTTCGTCCTCTCCACTCAAAACAAGAATTTTGCAAAGATAATCTGTATAAGCTTCGCTTTGCTTTTCATCCTCATAAACCTCTTTATTCATAAGCGGCTCTAAAGTTTCCATAAAAAGCACATATTTTGAGCTGTCATCAAAATCGACTGTAAGACCAAAATCCACAAATGTTCCCAGGCAAAGCTCCTCGGAAATCAAATCGTGCACCAGCGTAAGCTCCGTTATATTTTTTACACTATCAATCTTTTCAAGATAGGGTTTTATGGGGGCAATTCCCGCTTCGTTTCGGGATTTCACATCTATAATACAGTTATACAAATCGGCTATTTTTTGCTGCTTTGTCCCCTTTTCGTGTTCTTTTTTCGAAAGGCTGATTATCGTTTTGTCAATTGTGGCGAGTGTGTTTATCTGCATATCAATAAGTGTTCCCGCCATTGCATTTCCTGGGAGAATTTCAAATCTTTCAAGGATTCCTTTATTCACGGTTGCGTAAAAATCGTCCTTGAGATTTGTTCCGCAAATAGAATAGACACGGTTTATGAAAAGCTGCATCTGCTCCCTTGTCACAAGTGCGTCGGGAGAAAAAATCCCTTTCGAGGTACCTGCAACAATACCGCTGTCAAATACATTTTTAAGTTCACCCTCCGCCCAGGCAGGAATATCCGTGAAATAATCGTAAGAAAGAGCGATTCTTTTATTATGACCTGTCGGCACGGGAAGTTTTCCAAAAGCACGGCTGAGCATTACAAGTGCTTCCGCGCGTGTGACACTTCTTTCCTCGTGCAAAAGTCCGTCTTCGTAGCCTTTTATTATATCGCCGCGCTCTACACCCGCGTTATAGTCGTCGGCAGCCATGAGAAGCATATCCGCAACCTGTCCGCGGTTTATGTAATCTTCCGCCGACACGCCCAGCGGTAAAATAAGCGTTAAAATCAACAAAAGCGCCGCTATACGCATCCTTTTCATATATGAAGCTGCCTCCTTCCCGAGTGTTTTATGTATATATATAATATATTATCATAGAGCATTAAAAAAATCAACAATCCGATTAAAATCAATAAAATTTGAGAATAATTAAAAAAAGGCTTGCTTTTTCAGTAATTTTATGCTAAAGTAATGTAGATGTTAAATTGCTATTTTTACGGAGGTGTAAAGAAATGAAACTGGTATTTACTATCGTTTATATTGTTGTAGCACTTTTGCTTACTGTTATTGTTTTGTTCCAGAAGGGTAAGGATGCAAGATCCAGCGCCGTAATGGGTAACACAGGTGAAACTTTCTTCTCGAAGAACAAGTCCAACACACTTGACGGAATCCTTGAAAAGCTTACAGCAGTTTTTGCTATTCTTTTCATTGCTCTTTCAGTTGTACTTTCACTTGGACTCATAAAATAATGAGCAATAATGGGCGGGTGCTTAATGCACCCGCTATTTTTTTTGTAAGGAGTTATTATGCACAAGGAAAAAATCGCAGCATTCATATCAAGTGGCGAATACTCCCCTATGACAAGGGAAAATATCGCAATACTTTTGTGTGTTCCAAAAAAGGATATGAATGAGTTTGACAGCATAATAGATGCCCTGATTGACGAAGGAACTATTATAAAAGGCAAAAAAGGTCGCCTTTTTTCTTCAAAGGCAATGGGACTTATAGAAGGAGTTTTCCGCTCCACTTCAAAAGGATTCGGGTTTGTTGCCGATGATAAGGGCGATATTCATATCGCTTTTGAGGATGTCTTCGGTGCGCTTAATGGAGATAAGGTTTTAGTCAAGATAAAAAAAGGTCAGAAGGGTGAAAAGAGCCGCGAAGGAGTTATCCTCCGCGTACTTTCGCGTGCAAATAAAAAGGTTGTCGGCATATTCACGCAGGAGCGCGGATATGGAATTTTTACACCCGATAACGACAAGCTCCCCGATGAAATTTTCGTTTCTCCGCGCGATATAAACGGCGCGCTCAACGGCCAGAAGGTCGTTGCTGAAATCATTGAATACGACTCCCCCACATCCGCTCTTTCGTGCAAAATTGTGGAGGTTTTAGGATTTCCCTACGATTTTGGTGTAGATGTGCTTTCCGTTATAAAAAGCTATGATTTCAAGCTTGATTTCCCCAAAGAAGTGCTCGAGGAAGCTGACAGAGTCGCCGTTATAAAAGATAGCGACCTTGAAGGAAGGCTTGACCTTACAAACAAAATTATAATCACCATTGACGGCGAAGATACAAAGGACATTGACGATGCGGTGTCGGTTGAGAAAACCGATAAAGGCTACCGCCTCGGCGTTCATATTGCCGATGTAAGTAATTATGTAAAACCCTCCTCCGAGCTTGATAAAGAGGCATATTCTCGCGGTACAAGTGTCTATCTTGCCGACCGCGTTCTTCCTATGCTTCCTGTGAAGCTTTCAAACGATATATGCTCGCTTAACGAAGGTGTACTGCGCCTTACAATGTCGGCATTTATTGATTTTGATAATGAGGGAAATGTCCTCTCCTCCGCTTTTTATAAGTCATATATCAAAAGCACCAATCGTATGACATATAATAATATAAGGCTTCTCATTGAGGAAAAGCCCGATGATTTGTGCGACAAATACGCGCATCTTCTCCCGATGATTGGCGATATGTATGATTTATATTTGCTCCTCGCGGAGAAAACGAAAGAGCGCGGAAGTATAGATTTTAATATCCCCGAGGCAAAGGCAGTTTTTGACAAAAATGGCAAAACTGTCGATATTGTACTGCGCGAGAGCACTTTCGCAAACAAAATTATTGAGGAATTTATGGTTGCCGCAAACAGTGCCGTTGCAAAATATTTGTGGGAAAACAAGAAAATTCCGTCGATTTACCGCGTTCACGATGTTCCCAACGAAGAAAGACTTGAAAACACGCTCCGTTTCATATATAATATGGGTTATGGTGCTTCGCATAACTTGTCCGAAATTCTTGACGAAGTAAAGGACACTCCGCAGGAAGCGACTATTTCGACAATGCTTCTTCGCAGTATGGCAAAGGCTTTATACAGTAATTCTAACGACGGGCATTACGGCTTGGGGCTTGAGTATTACTGTCACTTTACCTCGCCTATAAGAAGATATCCCGACCTTGTGTGCCATCGCGCACTTAAGTCGGCTATTGAAAATGATGTCGGAATGAAAAAGCATCTTGAAAAGTTTGTGGCAGACGCAGCCGTTCAATGCAGCGAGCGTGAAAACGCAGCCACGCTTTGCGAAAGAGATACGCTTGATATTAAAAAAGCGGAATATATGGAAAAGTTTGTCGGTCAGGAATTTGACGGCGTTATATCCTCAATTACGGGATTTGGATTTTTCGTAATTCTTCCCAACACGGTTGAGGGGCTTGTAAGACTTGAAGACTTGCGCGACGACTACTATGTATTTGATGAAAAGCGCCTTACTCTTACGGGCGAACGCACGGGACATACCTTTACAATCGGCGATGCCGTGAAGGTAAAGCTCGCAGCCGCAAGTAAGATTTCTCGCAGAATAGATTTTACTTTATTGGAAGGAGGACGACCTGGTGGCAGAAAAAGAAACGAAAAGAACTCTCGCTCAAAACAGAAGCGCTCATCACGAGTTTTTCATAGAAGAAAAGTACGAGGCAGGCATTGAGCTTTTCGGTACTGAAGTAAAATCTGTCCGCATGGGTAAAGACAGCCTGAAGGAAAGCTACTGCGAAATAGATAAAAATGGAGAAATGTTTGTTCACGGAATGCATATCTCCCCTTATGAAAAGGGAAATATCTTTAACCGCGATCCTCTCCGTCCTAAAA
>JAZRFX010000176.1:0-7482 GCA_045643845.1 Clostridia bacterium
TAAGCTGTAGCGAGAGGAGATTCGTCAAGACCTTCAACATCATCTACAAAGCAGGCTTTTTTAAGGTCGTCGCTCATTTTAACACCAACTGCAGCTGATGTAGGGCTTACATGCTTGAACGATGTTGCCGCACACATTCCAAGCGCTTCCTTAAGTTCTTTTACAAGCTGCCAACTGTTAAGTGCATCAAGGAAATTGATGTAACCCGGGCGACCGTTAAGAATTTCGATAGGAAGATCTGTTTCATTGTGCATAAAAATTTTGGAAGGCTTTTGATTCGGATTACATCCGTATTTAAGTTCAAACTCTTTCATTTGTATTCGTCCTTTCGTGCGTGGATTAGTTATTTTTGTTTACGATTCTGGATTTAACTTCGCCTGTTGCAATATCAATAAATCTTACAAAAAGAGATACTTTATTGTCTTCGTTAAGGCTTGTCCAAAGATTGTTTGTGAATTCATCAATATCATTGGGGATTTCAACAAGCTTGGGCTCCCCTTCGAAAGAAGGAAGCGGATTTCCGTCGCCCATATATGTATGGATGAAATGGCCCTCGCCTGCTATTGCGGTTTTGTAGCTGAATGTAAATCTTTGGCAGCATTCGGGATTTCCGTTCGCACTCTTAAGGATTGACATTGCGTAGCTGTATTCTCCGTTATCAACCTTCATAATGCCCGAAATTCGAGGTGTGTAGTTCGGCGCATCATCTTCAAACTCGCGTGTGCGAAGTGCCTGCTCAAAAGTGAGCTGCTGATTCATAAGATCATATATTGTATCAGTCTGATCGCCGTTTGTTACAATAGTCTTGTTGCCAAGAACTCGAACGGGAGCATAGATAATAAGATGCGGATCCTCAAGTTTTGAAGGGTCAAAAGCCTGCGTGCGGATACCATTACCGTCTTCGACAAACACACGATTACGGCTATTTACACTTCTACCCATGATAAAGTATGCAGTAACTGCACTTTTGCCGTCGGCAGACTTGCCGATTACGATACCACGACCTGGGTATGCATTTTCCTGAAGTTCTTTATAAATATCGATTTTTTTCATCAGAAATTCTCCTTACAAATTTTTTCCACTGCTTCGGGAAGGATTATCCATTCTGCTTCCTGCATTACTCGTTTCTGCAGGATTTCGGGAGTGTCGCCATCTTGTATAGCGACCGCCTTTTGCATAATGATTTTTCCTCCGTCGGGAATTTCGTTTACAAAATGCACTGTCGCACCTGTAACCTTAACGCCGTAATTGAGCGCCGCCTCGTGAACACGAAGTCCATAGAATCCCTGTCCGCAGAAGGATGGGATGAGCGACGGATGTACATTTATAATGCGGTTGGCGTATTTAGAAGTGAAGTTTTCGCTTAAAATGCACATAAATCCTGCAAGGACTATAAAATCTATCTTGTTTTCCTCAATAAGTGTTATAAGTTTTTCTTCAAACTCAGCCTGTGAAGAACACTCTTTTTTATTAACAACAGCGGATTTTATTCCTGCATTCTTTGCTCTTTCAAGTGCATATGCATTGGGATTGTTTGATGCTACAAGCACTATTTCTCCACTTTTGATAATTTCGCTTTTCTGCGCGTCTATAAGCGCCTGAAGGTTTGTTCCCCCGCCCGACACCAATACTGCAATACGCTTTAGCATATTACCACGCTTTCTTCGTTCTTTATGATTTCGCCGATAATATAAGCATCTTCCCCATTTGCCTTGAGGATTTCAAGAGCCTTGTCAGCCTCATCCTTGGAAACAACGATGCTCATACCAACACCCATATTGAATGTGTTGAACATATCTCTTTCGGAAATATTGCCTGTTTTTGCAATAAGGTCAAAGATAGGAAGAATACGGATTGAATCCTTCTTAATCTTTGCACACATTCCTTCAGGAAGGCTACGCGGAATGTTTTCGTAGAAGCCACCGCCTGTAATATGAGAAACTGCTTTAACAGTAACTTCTTCAAAAAGAGCAAGCATGGGCTTAACATAAATTCTTGTAGGAGTAAGGAGAGTTTCTCCGATACTTTTACCGCCAAGAGCTTCAACGGGAGATTTGATATCGCTGTTTTCAACATCAAACACTTTTCTTACAAGAGAGAAGCCGTTTGAGTGAACACCGCTTGAAGGAAGGGCGATTATAACATCGCCTTCGTTAACTTTTGAATTATCAAGAACCTTTGACTTATCAACTGCACCAACAGAGAAGCCTGCAAGGTCGTATTCTTCAACGCTGTAGAAACCAGGCATTTCAGCTGTTTCGCCGCCTACGAGTTCACAACCTGCCTGAACGCAACCCTCAGCAATACCTGAAACGATTTCCGCAATCTTTTCAGGATAATTCTTTCCGCAAGCTATGTAATCAAGGAAAAGAAGGGGTTTTGCGCCACAACAAATAATGTCGTTAACACACATTGCCACACAGTCAATACCAACTGTGTCATGCTTATCGAGAAGAAAAGCGAGCTTAAGCTTTGTTCCTACGCCGTCAGTACCGCTTACAAGAACGGGATGAGGCATATTTGTAATATCAAGCTCGAAAAGGCCGCCAAATCCACCGATATCGGATTTCTTTCCGTTTATCATAGTTCTTGCTATATGTTTTTTCATAAGTTCTACTGCGCGGTAACCTGCAGTAATGTCAACACCTGCTGCTGCGTAACTTTCTGATTTAGAATTAGAATGCATAATAATAATACTCCTTTCAAATTAACCCTTACCATTCCAACAGTAGGTACAAAGTTTACAAGGTTCAATGCCTATAGCTTTAATTGTGCCTTCTACTGACTGGAATTCAAGTGATGCAAAATTAAACTTTTCAGCGATTGCTTTTCTGAGATTTTTTCCTCTTTCAGTAGAAGCGTCGCTGTATTCTTCGATATATTTAAGTCCGTCTTCCCCTTCAAGTTCCACGATAACTCTTCTTGCGATGAGTTCCATTTCATTTGTTGCGCGAGAGAAGTTTAAGTATTTACAGCTGTACATAACGGGAGGACATGCGCTGCGCATATGAACCTCTTTTGCGCCGTTTGAGTAAAGGAAATCTACAGTTTCCTGAAGCTGTGTTCCCCTTACAATTGAATCGTCTACGAAAAGAAGGTTTTTATCAACTATCAAATCGTGTACAGGGAGCTGTTTCATCTTGGCTACGCGTTCTCTCTCAACCTGATTCGGAGGAGTGAAACTTCTCGCCCAAGTGGGTGTGTATTTTATGAACGGACGACCGAAAGGCACTCCGCTTTCGTTTGCATAACCGATTGCGTGCGGGATACCTGAATCGGGAACACCGCTGACATAGTCAAGTCCTGTTATTTTTTCGTGTTCTTTATCGTACTGTGCAAGGATTCGTCCGTTTCTATTACGCATCACCTCAACATTTACGCCTTCGTAAATTGAATTGGGGTAGCCATAGTAAGTCCAAAGGAATGAACAAATTTTCATTTCTTTGCCAGGCTCTTCAAGCACTGTAAGGCTTTCGGCGTCAAATTCAACAATTTCGCCAGGACCTAGTTCCTTTTCGAGTTCATATCCAACTTTTTGGCAAGCAAAAGATTCAAAAGAAGCGCAGTAACCATCTTCGCTCTTTCCTATGTGAATAGGAGTTCTGCCGTACTTATCACGAGCTGCTATGATTGAACCGTCATTCTTAAGAATCAAAATCGAAGCACTGCCTTTTATAACGCTGTGCGCGAATTTTATACCCTCCGCGAAACTGCTTTTCTGATTTATGAGAGCAGCTACAATCTCAACCGAGTTTACCCTGCCGCTTGTCATAGCCACAAAGTGACCTCCGCTGAAAGAAAGGTACTGCTTTATAATATCCTCGGAATTATTGATGACGCCCACAATACTGATAGCGTATGTTCCAAGATTTGAACGAATGAGAAGTGGTTGAGGATCGCTGTCGCTTATACAACCGATCGCCGCATTTCCTTTCATTTCGTCGAATACATCATCAAATTTTGTACGGAAGGGAGAGTTTTCTATATTGTGTATATCCCTTTGAAGCCCGACTTCTTTATCGTAGGCCGCCATACCACCTCGTTTTGTCCCGAGATGAGAATGGTAGTCAGTCCCGAAAAAGACATCTGCTATTACATCGTGCTTGCTTACAGCACCGAAAAAACCACCCATAAGTTTGCTCCTTTACATTGCGTGTGTTTTAGTTATTGAACTTATCCTCTATTGCCTTGTTTTTTTCAAGAACTTTTTCTGATGCAGCTTTTCTTGAGTTATCAAGCTTTTCTGCAAGCTCTTTATCCTCTACTGCGAGAATTTGTATAGCAAGAAGTGCTGCGTTCGCCGCACCGTCAATAGCAACTGTTGCAACAGGGATTCCTGCAGGCATCTGCACTGTTGATAAAAGCGCATCCAATCCATCGAGAGTAGAAGATTTTACAGGAATACCAATAACGGGGAGTGTTGTGTTTGCTGCTATTGCTCCTGCAAGATGCGCCGCCTTACCTGCTGCTGCTATAATCGCACCAAATCCGTTTGCGCGGGCATTCTTAGAGAATTCAGAAGCCTCGACAGGAGTTCTATGCGCAGAAAAAACATGCACTTCACAAGGCACTCCGAATTCTTTCAAAGTATCTATCGCTTTTTCAACTACGGGCAAATCGCTGTCTGAGCCCATTATAATACCGACTTTTTTCATAAGATTTCAATCCTTTCAAATAGGTTTGCCGAGACAATATAAAAAGGCGCACCGTCTGCGTTGCTGCAGAACAGATACGCCCAGACGGTCGGCAATTCAAGCTTTTTACTCCCATGTGGTTAACCCCACTTTTCCGTCAGTTATAAAAAGCCTATGTTCACAATTATTATTATAGCAATCAGAAGGGGTTTAGTCAAGGGAAAAAGGCAATTATTTTCGGTATTTATTTGATTATTTAACAAACTAAATATTTTGATAAATTCAGCAAAATGAAACCCCGATCATTTTCTTAATGAACGGGGTTTGTCATAGTAAGATTTTAGCGTTTAAAGGGTTACTCCATCTTTGAAAATAGAGATTTCTTCGTAGCCGTTAATCTCATTTTTTGTTTTTTGTCCGTTTGCGACATCAACTACAAACTTAAGCAAAGCTTCTGTGGGATCGATGTTTTCAAGTATAGGACTTGCATCAAAATCAATCCAATTGCTCTTTTTTATACTCAATTCTTTGTTTGTTGAGATTTTTACAGTAGGCACAGGTGCTCCTACGGGAGTTCCTCTTCCCGTTGTAAAGAGAATAATGTGCGCTCCTGCTGCCATAAGGTTTGTCACGGCAACAATATCATTACCCGGGCCGTTCAAAAGCGAAAGACCTGATTTTTCAACCTTGTCACCGTAATCAAGAACATCAACAACTGTTGAAAGGCCGCCCTTTTGCACGCAACCGAGCGATTTTTCTTCAAGAGTTGTTATACCACCCTTTTTGTTTCCGGGAGATGGGTTTTCGTATATAACCTGGTTGTAGCGCGTGTAGTAATCCTTGAAATCGTTTATAAGTTTTACTGTCTTATTGAAAATTTCTTCGTTTTTGCATCTTTCCATTAAAAGCTGTTCTGCGCCAAACATTTCAGGAACTTCTGTGAGTACACAGCTACCATTCATGGAAACAAGCAAGTCGCAGAATCTACCTACAAGCGGATTTGCAGTAATTCCCGAAAAACCGTCGCTACCACCACATTTAAGGCCTACTTTGAGCTTGGAGATATGTACGGGTTCTCTCTTATACTTCTTTGCATTTTCTTCAAGTTCTTTGATGAGTTTTATTCCCTCTTCAATTTCATCATCGAAATCCTGCGCGTTCAGGAATTTAACTCTGTTTTCGTCCCAGGAACCCAAAACCGCTTTGAATACATCAATATTATTGTTTTCGCAACCCAATCCAAGTACAAGCACGCCGCCTGCATTAGGATGTTCTACCATTCCTTTTAAGATGGTTTGTGTTGTTTTTTGGTCATCTCCCAGCTGAGAGCAACCAAAAGGATGCGGAAAATACTTTGCGCCTGTTTTTTCGGCAAGAATTTGTGCGGTTTTATTAACGCAACCAACAGTATTCACAATCCATATATCATTTCGAATGCCAACATCTCCATTTTCACGGAGGTATCCCATAAAGGTCATATCGGTATCGATTTTTTCAACAGGATATTTTACAGGCTCGTATTTATACTCCATCTTTCCCGAAAGATTGGTTTTTACATTATGGGTATGAACGTGGTCGCCTTTTTTTATTTCTTCAGTAGCGTGACCTATCGGCATACCATATTTTATTATATTCTCGCCTTTTTTAATGTCCTTTATAGCGTACTTATGTCCGCTTTCAACATCGACTTCAACATTGTCAAGTTTGTTAATCAACATATTTTCTTATCTCACTTTCAAGATATGATAAATCTTCATCCCACAGTTTTGTGTTTTTAAGGATATCCCCTACTGCTGCCGTTTTCATAAAAGCAGTTACCTCTGCATCATCGTTAGTCATATCGGTTCTATAGAACTCAATGAGTTTCGCAAATGCAAAAATCAAGGTATCAGGCATTTTGTTAAAACGCTTGATATATTCTGTGATTGATGGCAAAACTCTTACTTTGAATTTGCTTACCGAATTGAGTGCGATTGATGACAAATAATGCTTGATATAGGGGTTTGCAAATCTGGTGAGTACATCATTAGCATAAGCCAAAAGCTCATCCTTGGGCAAATCAAGTGTAGGAATTATTTCCTCAAACACGCACTTTCTTATATGCTCGTTCATTCTTGCGTCATCAACACAGCTCTTTACTGTGTCGAAACCTTCCAAAAGAGCGTAAGGAACAAGGGATGTGTGCGCGCCGTTAAGAATGCGGACTTTTCTTGTTCTGTACATCTCAAGCTTGTCTGTAAGAATGACATTCAAACCGCACTTGTCAAAGGGAATCTCCTCAAAAAGGCTGTTGTATCCTTCTATAACCCAAAGATGGAAATATTCGGATGTGTTAACCATATTATCCTCATAATCAAGTTCAATCTTTTCATCCTTGGGATAGCCTGTGTTTATGCGGTCAACGAGAGTGTTGCAGAAAATGTTTTCGTTTTCAATCCACTCCTTGAAATCGTCGCCTAATTCCCATAAATCCGCATATTTAAGAACGCATTTTTTAAGGTTGTCGCCGTTTTTATCTATGAGTTCGCACGGAAGAAAATCAAATCCGCAAATCGACATATCAAATCTCTTTTTGAGAAGTTGTGTAAGCTTTGCAGGGAAAGTTTTTGCAGGCGCATCGGTAATTTTATCTTCTTCGGAAAATTCAATCCCCGCTTCTGTTGTGTTTCAAATAACGAATCGGAAATCGGGATTTTCCGCAAGCTTAAGATATTCGTCAAAGTTTTCGTAAGGCTTTACGCATTTTGAAATAACGCTGTTTTTTTGAAATTCCACGCCTTCAACACCGCGGCAAATGTGAGTGTAGATACAGCTTTGTTTTTCAAGCATATCACACATGCCATTTTCT
>JAZRFX010000177.1:0-1498 GCA_045643845.1 Clostridia bacterium
TTTATTTTTTCCTACTGAAAAAAAGGTTGAAAAACCTTATGAAAAGCCTATCGTTAAGAAAATGCAAATGTGTGAAAAATGTGCGGTAGGAAAAGCTAATTACGAAATTGATGAACATTCGGAGGTTTGCCCTTTTCTTGGCGGAAGAGATGGCGGAGAGTGTGGTTTCTTTAAGCCACTGGAAAAATAAAATTTAGTACAAATAAAACCCCCATCAGATTTCAAATCTGATGGGGGTTTTTTATGAAGAAAATTACTTCTTTTCGATTTTGCCTCTTACGATTTTTTGCGATGCGTTCTTGGGGAATTCAGTATCACGCATTACAATCTTTGTAATTTGCTTGTAAGAGGGAAGGTCAGCGAGCACTCTGCAAACATCCGCATTTACATCCGCGTCGCCCATAAGCTCGGGATCGGGATAAATTTCAGCGCAGAGGATAAGCTTGTCGCCGTCCTGTGAATCATATACAACTGCATCCTTAACATAGGGAAGCATATAGATATATTTTTCGATTTCTTCGGGGTAGATATTCTTACCGTTGTCAAGAACGATGATATTCTTCTTTCTACCTGTGATAAGAAGCTGGCCCTTCTTGTTTACATAACCATAGTCGCCTGTATGGAACCAACCATCAACAATAACTTCAGCAGTCTGTTCAGGCTTCTTGTAGTAGCCGAGCATTACGATATCGCCCTTAACGCAAATTTCGCCGATGCCGTCGCTGTCAGGCTCATCAACCTTGATTTCGAGGCAGGGAAGGGGATAACCAACTGTACGATAGTCGCTGTCGTGAGGACTGTTAACGCTTACAAGGGGAGAACATTCTGTAATACCATAACCGTTAAGAATCATAATACCGATTGCATCGAAGAAATATGCAGTATCAACGGGGATGGGAGCGCCACCGCAAACAACCTCGAGGAGGTTTCCGCCAAGTCCTTCGTGAACTGATGCGAAAAGCTTTCTGCGAAGGTCAATACCAACCTTACGGAGAGCGTTACTTACCTTCATCATAGTAAGCATAAGCTTAAGTTTGCCCTGCTTTTCAGCGTTCTTGAGCACATTCTTATGAAGCGCAAGAGCAACTGCGGGAACAACGAACATATAGTCGGGCTTGTAGATGTTAAGATTCTTTGCAATAGCACGAAGGCTTTCATTGATGCAAAGTGTAACTCTGTGATGAATACCTACGAGGATGCCGCAAACTGCTTCGTATGTATGATGATAGGGAAGGATTGAAAGGCACTTTGTGTAAATTGTTGCGGTACGAAGTCCGTGGTAGATAAGAGAAATAAGATTCTTTTCGCTGAGCATTACGCCCTTTGAAAGACCAGTTGTACCTGATGTGTAAACGAGCATCTTCATAGCCATAAGGTCGTTTTCCATATCAACATACGCTGTGTTACCGCCCTTGTAAAGCTCGCGTCCTTTTTCAAGAAGACGGCTGAAGGAAAGGAATTCGCCCTCATTTTCTTCACGGTCAAAACCTACGAAATA
>JAZRFX010000178.1:0-1568 GCA_045643845.1 Clostridia bacterium
CTTATATTCATTCATTTGCATATCGCGTCTACCTCCGCCATAATTTGTCCGTTCTTAAATCCATTCAAGTCCATAGCGCCTGAAGGACAAGCAACTGTACAAGCACCGCAACCCTGACAAACTGCAGGATTAACTGATGCAACTCTTCTTACCTTTGTAGTTCTGTCGGGCATACGGAACTCTTTTTCTTCATAAGTGATAGCACCGTAAGGACATACTCTTTCACAAGAAGAACATCCATTACACATAAGCTCGTTTGAATGGGCTACGCAGGGGTTACCTGTAAGCTTATCCTTCGCAAGGAGTCCGATAACCTTTGATGCCGCTGCACCTGCCTGAGAAACAGTTTCGGGAATATCCTTGGGTCCCTGACAAGCACCTGAAAGGAATACGCCTGCTGTGGGGCTTTCTACGGGACGAAGCTTGGGATGTGCTTCTGTAAAGAAGTCGTTTGTATCCATACTTGCAGTAAGCATAGTAGCAAGAGGACGAGCTGATTTATCAGGCTCGATAGCCGCTGCAAGTACAACAAGGTCAGCGTCAATATGAAGCTGTTTGTTATCAATAAGGTCAGATGCCTGAACTTTAAGCTTATCCCCTTCGGGAGTAACCTTACCAACCATACCCTTGATATATTTTACGCCGTATTCTTCAACTGCTCTGCGGTAGAATTCGTCGAAGTTCTTACCGGGAGTTCTTACATCTATATAGAATACATATACCTCTGTGTCGGGGTACTTATCTCTTACGAGCATAGCGTGTTTTGCAGTATACATACAGCAAATCTTTGAGCAATATTCCTTTCCCTTTTCAGCGCAGGCGTCACATCTTGAACCAACGCACTGAACAAATACGATTGTCTTGGGAGATTTGCCGTCAGAAGGTCTTTCAAGATGACCTGCAGTAGGACCTGCCGCATTTGTAAGACGCTCAAACTCAAGTGATGTGATAACATCCTTTGACTGATTGTAAGCAAACTCGTCAAACTTATCCATACTGATAGGATTAAAGCCCGTTGCTACAACGATTGCGCCGTACTTTTCATTGATATATTCGTCTTTCTGCTCGTAATTGATTGCACCTGCTGCACAAACCTTTGCACAAATTCCGCACTTGCCATTCTTAAGCATATTACAATGCTTGGGATCGATTGTCGCAACCTTGGGAACTGCCTGAGCGAAAGGAATATAGATTGCGTGGCGGTTGTCCATTCCGAGATTGAACTCGTTGGGAACTTTCTTCATAGGACACTTTTCAACGCACGCGCCGCAACCTGTACACTTGTCTTCGTCAACATAGCGGGCATTTTTCTTTATTGTTACATCAAAATTACCAACGAAGCCCTTGATTTCTGATACTTCGCTGTATGAGAAAATACGGATATTTTCATTCTGCGCAACATCCACCATTTTGGGTGTAAGAATACAAGCCGCACAGTCAAGTGTTGGGAAAGTCTTATCAATCTGAGCCATTTTACCGCCGATTGTAGGCTTTTTCTCAACGATATCAACTTCAAAACCTGCTTCTGCAATATCAAGAGCAGTCTGAATACCTGCAATACCGCCACC
>JAZRFX010000179.1:0-2126 GCA_045643845.1 Clostridia bacterium
GGCGATAAAAAGAATCTTCTTGAATCAGTAACAATTTCAACAGCATCAGAATATAGTTTCGGGCAATCCAAAAATCGCATGAATAAACAAAATTTTGGTGGAGAAATTACTTTTGTTTCAAACTGGGTTGATGAGGATGAAGAAATAACTGCATCAATTAACAATTTAGAAAATGTTGAGTTTCAGTACAAGGATGATGACTATTATATCAAATCTGAAAACGAAGATGATATAGAAATCAATTTCGATTTCAAAAAAGGAAAATGGTCCTGTGATATTGCAAGCAGGCACAAGGATTCCAATGGTAGAAACACCAATAAAAAGAGTTACGAAGGCGACTGCTCCAAAAAGGATGGATTTACCTTCTCTGTAGGTAATGAATGGACAGACGGAAAATGGGTATATTACGGTTATTACGACGAGAGATACAAAAAAGTAGATGCACACTTTGACCTTGAAGTAACCTTCCGCCCCAAGGCTGACCTTAAAATAAGCGATGGCGAACACATAAATATTTTCGAATGGGACGAAGACGATTTTGAAGACTTTGCCCGCGAAGCAAAAGATGAAATGAGAAATTAACAAAAAGAGCTTGCAAAATTGATTTTGCAAGCTCTTTTTGTTTCAATCAAGATATATCAGATTATTTTTTCGAAAAGCCTATTGCCATAAGAGAGCTTACGCACAAAAGGTAAGGATAGAAGAGTTTCGGGATAATTTCAAGTGCTGAAATCTGCTCTCCCAATGCCGAAACGGCTGAAATTGCCACAAGCATTTGCGCGCCATATGGCAAAATTGCCTGAAACACGCAGGAGAATGTATCTAAAAGCGACGCTGATTTTCGCGGAGAAATTCCATATTCCTTTGAAATTTCGTTTGCGATGGGATTTGCCATAACGATTGCGACGGTATTGTTTGCAGTTGCGATATCAAGAACGCCTACAAGGACACCCATGCCAATTTGTCCGCCTTTTTTTCCACGAAAAACTTTCTTGATGCCTTCAAGGAGTGCATCGAATCCGCCATATTCACGGATAAGAGCGCAAATTGCGGAAACCAGAACTGTGACAATAATTGTTTCAAACATTCCCGAAGCGCCCGCGCCCATATTTGAAAGAAGCGCAGTAGGTACGGTTGCACCTGTAAGAAGCATGGTGATTGAGCCCGCGAAAATTCCGAGTAAAAGAACAACGAAAACATTTACTCCCAAAATACCACCGATTAAAACCAGAATGTAAGGAATTATCTGCACAAGGTTGTAATCGTTTATTACAGCTCCCTTTATTTCACTGTTAAGTGACAGTACAAGAATAAGAATCATTGCAGCTATAGCCGCGGGGAGTGCTATGAAGAAGTTTTCTTTGAACTTATCCTTCATCTGACAGCCCTGACCGTTACACGCCGCAATAGTAGTGTCGGAAATGAAGGAAAGATTGTCGCCGAACATTGAGCCACCGATTACAGTTGCTACGCAAAGCGCCATATCAAACCCCGATGCATTTGAAACGGCTACTGCAATAGGAGTAAGAAGTGTTATTGTACCGACCGATGTTCCCATTGCAAGAGATACAAAACAGCTTACTGCAAATAAAACGAGCACCGAGTACTGCGCAGGAATTATGGAAAGCATAAAGTATGCCACACTTTGCGCGCTTTCTCTACCCATTACTCCGACAAAAATTCCCGCCTCTAAAAATATAAGAATCATAGTAAAGATATTCTTATCCCCTACGCCGCGTCCCATAATTTCAAGCTTTTTGTCAAGATTAAGCGCTCTGTTTTGCAAGCACGCAACCAAAAGCGCAACTAAAAACGCTACAACTATCGGGATATTATAAAATCCCATTGGGATTTTCAAAGCATATTCAAATAATATTCCAAGTCCTAAATATAAAACCAAAAACACTCCTATGGGTAAAAGTGCTATAACATTTCCTTTTTTCATTTATTATCAAGTCCTTTCTTTAATTTTAGAAGAAAAGTTTTCTTTCCATAACCTCGCGCGCGGATTTGTTGATTGCAAGATAGAATACCAATGCGCCCAGCATAATAAGTACTGAAAACGGATAGAGTGACCATCCTAAAAATCCGATTTTTTCAAAGGTTATTGACATAAAAAACTCGGT
>JAZRFX010000180.1:0-3158 GCA_045643845.1 Clostridia bacterium
GCACTCCGTTCGACTTGCATGTGTTAAGCACGCCGCCAGCGTTTGTCCTGAGCCAGGATCAAACTCTCTAAAAATGGTATATACAGAAGCCTAAGCTTCGATATATCAGTTTTTGAGTTTTTGGCTCTAAACTAAACTAAAAATTTTGTACGTTGTTTACTGTACTGTCTGGCTTGTATTTTCGCCTAAAGTTAATCTCAAATGAAAAAATTCTTTTGAGCCCTTACGCTATTTAATTTTCAAGGTTCAATTGCTACGCTTTTTTCGAGCGAGCTTGTTTATTATACCTCGGCTAAAACCATTTGTCAACACTTTTTTCAAAGTTTTTTTAGTTTTTTTGACAAACAGCGTTTTTACCCGAAACCGACATATTTCGGCTTGGGTTTTTGTGCACTTTGCACAACAAAAATAGGCTTTTACTCCTTTAAGCCCATTAAGAAAAGATAGCCGAGTGCGGCAAGCAAAATATAATCGTCGCAACCTTCAAAAATTAAAACTAAAATTATTCCCGCGAGGATGTAGTCATCCGTTTCAAAACGCGAGAGAATTTTCCCGATATCAAGCCCCGATGCTTTCGGAATTTTAATCGGCGCCACGCTTTGCGGAGGGCGATATGCGTTTGATGTTGTCGGCAGCTGCGTAACCTTCATAGTCCGCCCTCCTTAAAACAGTTTTAGATCCTTGCCGAGCTTCCCCATCGACGCAAGGCGAAGAATCGTCACGGCGCTGTCCATATACGGCGCGCGCTTTTCACTTAAAAAAGGTTTCAGCGCAAGAAGAAGGCGCGTCCTGTCATCGCCGCCAGATTTGGAAAGCGCCGAAAGTATATTTTTGTCAGGGATGGGTAATGCGTCTGCACTCTCCCCTTCGCCATTTTCGGAAAGCGAGGAGAGCACGCCCTGAACCTTATTCATTATTTCAGGGTCAGCGAGCGCTTTTGAAATTTCCTGTTCGAGATCCATTTTCTCACCCCTTAAATAAATCGGAAAGCTTTTTTACGAGGTCGGGGTTGTTTCCGATTTCTTTTGCGAGTTTTTCCTGCGCGGATTTATCTATTCCCGCCTCGCCCTTTTTGATTTTCTCGACAAAGTCGCGCCCCTCGTCAGTCTTTGCAAATTCGCGCGCTTTTTTTATGGCTTCGGAGAGCTCTTTTTTGTCCATTCCTTTTAATTTTTCGAATATATCCATTTTCCCACACCTTTCTATTTCCAATATATGATTCCTTGACAGAATGTGTTCTTTCCTATAATATAAAATAGAAAGGACTGATACAATGCGAGCAATCGTACTTTCCGACAGTCACGGGAATACCGCATCGCTTGAGAGGGCGATTGCTTCTGTCGGCGAAAAGAATATAGATTTGATAATCCATCTCGGTGACATTGCAAGGGATGTTGATTATCTCGAAACCAATTATTATCCTATCAAGGTCGCGTCCGTTGTCGGCAACAATGATTTTATGCGAAGCGGCGACCACGAGAGAGTTATTACATTTGACGGGCACAAGATTTTTATATGCCACGGGCACACGCTCGGCGTAAGCTATGGGACGGAGAAGCTTGAAACCATGGCGCGGATCAAGGAGTGCGAGGCGGCACTTTTCGGGCATACGCATACGCCAACACTCAAAAAGTGTGATGACGGACTTATCGTATTAAACCCCGGGAGTACTTCAAGGCCGCGCGGTTCAAGACCCTCGTTTGCAATACTTGAAACGGAGGACGGGAAGCTGAAGGCAGTTATAAACGACTGGGTATTGTAAGGAGATTGTTATGGAACAAAAAGAAATATTATATAAAGGAAAAGCAATTGCGGTCAAAGACGACAAGCAAACAACCAAGGCGCTTTTTAAGCCAATTATATTCTGTGCGATTATCTTCGCGCTGGAAAAGTATCTTCCTTTTGCGTGGATGTTTGAAGTCTGCGCAATCGTTTTGAGCGCGATTTATATAAACCCCGTGTTGAAGGAGGGCACATTCATCGCGACATATATATTATATGAGGATTCTCTTTCCGTCGTAACGCGCTACGGCTTTATCGAAAAGGAAACGGCGCGCTATATTTTAAGCGAATGCACCTTTACGGAGAACAGCGTCACAACAGGCGGGAAGACATACCCCTTCTACCCCGACGAGGAACTGAAAAAACTTATTCTTAAATAACAAAAACCCTCATACATTTAGTATGGGGGCGATTTTTTGAGTTATCTTATGTTTTTTCTCGGAATTCTACTATGCGCGCTTTTCTTCCTTAATATAAGAAGTGCCGCAGACATCCTCGCAAGAATTGTCGGCGGCTTTTTATTCCTTATTATATATAACACCTTCGCGCCTATGCTTTCCCTTTCCACCGTGGGCGCGAATATCATAACGGCGTCCGTGTGCGGATTTTTGGAAATTCACGGCGCAATTCTTTTGATACTTCTTAATATCCTTTTTTGAGCGATTCTTTTATGTGGCGGAGAGTTTCTTCTTCGCCTTTTTCTTTCAGCATCAAAAGCCAGCCTTCAATAAGGTCGCTCGTTTCGGGATGAATGACGCGGCGGCTCTTGGCATTCATAAAGTACTGATAGGGATGCTCCTCGCTGTAATTTTTGCCCTGATAAATCTTGCTCGCGGCAACGCGGTCGCAGAACATTTCCGCAACATAGCGGATGGGCATTTTCACGGGCATAACCTTCTTTTCGACGGGGTTGTAGTCCGTCCAATACTCAAAATGATGTTTGTTCCTGCCCTTGTGATGAAGCCACGCGGTGCTGTAGCCGTAGAGGTTTCGCTCCGCCTCGTTAGGACTGCGCGTGCCGAGGTAGTGCTTTATCCCCTGAATAAATTCGGTGGGCGAATATTTGGAAAGGTCGTGCCTTACCCCCTGCCAGAAGATGCCCGCGCGAAAAGCGTGGCGCATAACGGCGTGGCGGTGGCGCGTAATTGTATTAAAATGACCGATTGCGTTTTTAAAGTAGTTTGTTTTCACGAAAAAAACCTCCAAAAAGTTGGCATGCCCGATGCGATTCGAACGCACGACCTTCAGAGTCGGAGTCTGACGCTCTATCCAGCTGAGCTACGGGCACACATACATATTCATTATACAGTTTCGGCTCTTTCAAGTCAACAAATTAAAAAGGTAAATTTTGTTTGATAAAATTTGCTTTTCTTCAT
>JAZRFX010000181.1:0-1992 GCA_045643845.1 Clostridia bacterium
CGATGCACCCCCTCCTGAATATTGGCGACAAGGTTATAAACCGAGCTTACGGGGTTTAAGTACACTTCCCCATCCTCGCCCAAAAGTGCGCGGGTGCGGTGTTTATCATCCTTGACCATACCGAAAACGGGGATATCTGCCCCTATTTCATCAAAAAGAGAAAGGATTGTGCTTAATTGTCCTTTTCCTCCGTCAAGGAGTATCAGGTCGGGAAGTTTCGCAAATTTCCCATCATTTTCGCGTAGTTCGTGAGTGAATCTGCGATAAATTACTTCGCGCAGGGACGCCGTATCATTCGCGCCCTCGACAGTTTTGATTTTGAAACGGCGATATTCCTTTTTGGAAGGTTTACCATTCTCGAAAACGACCATTGAGGCAACGCTGTCGCTTCCGCCCGTATGCGATATGTCGTAAGACTCTATGCGGTCGGGGATTACATCAAGCCCAAGAATTTGTGCAAGCTCGGTAACCGATGATTGTATCAGCTTTTCGCGTACCTTGGTTGTTTTATAGTTTTCTATGTTTTTGAGAGCGTTATTGTACGCCATATCGACAGTTTTTTTATTGTCGCCACGCACGGGGATTTTGATATATGCCCTCTTCCCTCTTTTTTGTGATAAGTACTCTTCGAGAGATTTTAAATCCTCGATATTATGCGAAAGGAGTATCGTTTCGGGGATGAAATTGTCGCGGCCGTAAAAGCGGGGTAAAAATTCGGTTAAAAGCGCTTCTTCCTCTCGATTTACTGCATCCGATAAATCAAAGCTGTCGCGCCCGATAAGTCTGCCTCCGCGGATATAAAAGACCTCCGCCGATGAGAGCGAATCGCTCGATGCTACGGCGATTACATCGACATCTCCGCCACTTTCCGTGATAACCTTTTGCGTTTCGTTAAGCCTTTTTACCGATGCAATTCTGTCGCGGATGAGTGCCGCACGCTCAAATTCAAGATTACGCGAAGCTTCGCGCATTTCTTCGTCTAAATTCAAAAGTACTTCCTCATCCTTGCCTTCAAGGAAGCGGATAATATTTTTAAAAATCTTTTTATATTCGTCGGAAGATACATTCCCCTGACAAATGGCACTGCAACGCCCCATACGATAGTAAAGGCAGGGACGATCTTTTTTAAGGTCGCGCGGAAATTCTTTTTTGCAATGCGGAAGCATAAATATATTTTTCAATAAATCCATAGTTTCCTTGATGGAATATCCGCTGGGATAAGGCCCGAAATATCTTGCTCCGTCGTTTTCAATTTTGCGGACATAGAGCATACGGGGATAATCTTCATTTATCGTGATTTTGATATAGGGATAATGCTTATCGTCTTTTAAAAGGATGTTATAGCGCGGCTTGTTTTCCTTGATAAGATTGGATTCAAGGACAAGTGCCTCCATCTCGCTGTCGCATATGATGTAGTCAAGGTCGTGAATTTTCGAAACCATAACGGAGGTTTTTACGCTATGATTTGCGCTTTTTTGAAAATACTGTCTTACTCGCGCGCGCAGACTTTTTGCCTTGCCGACATAGATAATTCTGCCCGAAGCATCCTTCATTGTGTAGACACCGGGTTTTTGAGGCAATTTATTAAGTTTTTCTGCTATAACCTCGTTCATAAAATCACCTTTTTATATAGCAATTCCAAGCATAAGCACAGCTATCTCGAAATAAATGAGAAGCGAAATTGCATCTACGATGGTTGTGATAAACGGACTTGCCATAACGGCAGGGTCAAGTCCCAATTTGTCGGCAATAAGAGGAAGCGTACAACCGACAATTTTCGCCACGATAACGTCAAGCAAAAGCGTGATACTTATCACGAGCGCTACTGTTGTTCCAAGATGGTCAAACCAAACAAGTTTTGCCATATTTACTACCGCAAGTGCTATTCCGCAAAGAATGGCTACGCGCAGTTCTTTCCATATGATGCGCAAAATATCGGAAAATTCAATTTCTCCGATTGAAAGCCCGCGGATTATTGTAACCGAGGACTGA
>JAZRFX010000182.1:0-1232 GCA_045643845.1 Clostridia bacterium
GGAAAAAAAGATGAAAAGATTGATGTAGTAATATGAAAACAAGAACAGTTACAAAAACTGCAGCATTTACCGCAGTGGCGATACTGCTCGGCTATGTAGAATCCCTGTTTCCGCCGATTGCGGCAGGCGTTAAGCTCGGGCTTGCAAACACGGTTGTACTGACCGTAATTTATACCCAGAGCGCTCGTCAGGCGTGGACAGTTGCAATTTTAAAGACAATTTTGTGTGCGATGCTTTTCGGCAATGCGTCGTCCTTTATATACAGCTTTTCGGGAGCGGTTGTAAGCCTTTTTATGATGCTCCTCGCAAAAAAGAGTAAAATCTTTTCGCTTATCGCAGTAAGCGGTATCGGCGGAATATTTCATAATATGGCGCAGCTTATATGCGCATACTTTTTCATAGGAAAAGGCGTTTTTTCCTATTTCCCCGTGCTTTTTGTATCGGGGGCAGTGTGCGGTGCTCTTACGGGTATCGCCGCAAAAATTCTTGTAAAGAGGGGAGCGGAGCTTTTTGGCAAGGAATGATTATTTAAAGCTCTCGGCAGAGCGTGAAAACGAAATAAAAGAAACTCTCGGCCTTGACATAAAGGAAGCCATCCGCCGAAATCCCGAGCGCGACCGCGCCCGTCTTACTCGCCCGTGTTATGTGAGGGATATTGAAAAGATACTTCATCATCCCTACTACAACCGATACACCGATAAAACGCAGGTTTTCTCATTTTTCAAGGATGACGATATTACACGCCGTGCGCTCCATGTTCAGCTCGTTTCACGAATTGCAAGGAATATCGGTCGTCTTCTCGGACTTGACCTTGATTTGATAGAAGCAATCGCCCTCGGCCACGATATGGGACATACTCCATTCGGCCACGCGGGGGAAAGACTTTTAGGCGATATTTACCACGCGCGGACGGGAAGGTACTTTAACCACAATGTTCACAGCGTGAGGGTGCTTGACACCATCTTCAACCTCAATATTTCGCTTGATACACTCGACGGCATACTTTCTCATAACGGCGAACTTGAACTACAAGAGTATAAACCCATTATGCTTTCAGGATTTTCCGAATTTGACGAAAGGGTTGAGATGTGCTACACCGAGCGTGACGGCGTGAAAAAGCTTATTCCTTCAACGCTTGAAGGATGCGTGGTGCGTGTCAGCGACATTATCGCATATATCGGCAAGGACCGTCAGGATGCCGAGCGTGTTGGCGTCGATGTTAAATTCAGCGG
>JAZRFX010000183.1:0-1723 GCA_045643845.1 Clostridia bacterium
GACCTGGGCACAAGCGGAGTTAAATGCTCTGTTTATGATATCGACGGTACTTTGTTGGGCGCAAGTTATGGAACATATGATACATATTATCCTCATCCCGACTGGCGCGAACAGGCACCAGCCGATTGGATTTGCGAGATAAAAAAAGCTTCGAACGAACTTCGTGCAACACTAGAAAGTGTTGAGCTTATAGGTATTGGAGTATCAGGCCATTCGTTGGGAGCTTTACCTGTAGATGAAAGCGGAAATCTTCTTTGCGATAGAATTCCTATATGGTCCGATGCAAGAGCCAGAATTCAGGCGGAAGAATTTTTCAAAAAAACTGATTATAAAACATGGTATGAAAAAACAGGTAACGGATTCCCCCCTGAATTGTATTCCCTTTTTAAAATTATGTGGTATAAGAATCACGATCCTGAACTTTACTCAAAAACTTACAAATTTATCGGCAGTAAAGATTATGTGAACGCTTATCTCACAGGAACGATTGCTACTGATTATTCTTATGCTTCGGGAAGCGGTATTTACAATTTGAAAGATGCCGCTTATATGCAGGAATACGCTGATATAGCGCAGGTGGATATCAACAAATTCCCTGACATCTTCCCCTCTTACGAAATAATTGGTAAAGTTAATAAGAAAGCCGCGGAAGAACTTTCTATCCCGGAGGGGATTCCTGTTGTTGCAGGTGGCGTGGATAATGCTTGTATGGCGCTTGGAGCGGGTTGTTTTAAGCCTGGCGACACATATGCATCTCTTGGTTCTTCTGCGTGGATAACACTTTGCTTGGATCAACCTACTGTTGATTATGATAGCAAAATTTACACTTTTGCGCATTGTATTCCAGGCCACTTTATTCCAAGCGTTTGTATCTTCTCTTCGGGAAGTTCGCTTAATTGGGCTTGCGATAATTGGTTCTTTGACCTTCCTCGTGAAAAGCGTTTTGATGCTATGGGAGAATTTGCAAAAAAATCTGTTGCAGGTGCAAACGGCTTGATTTTTAACCCTTGTTTATCAGGAGGCTCCGCTGCGGATAAGTCCCCTAACATACGAGGAGGACTTTTGAATCTTTCCCTGGAACACAATCGAGAAGATATTGCAAGAGCTGTATTTGAAGGAATTGCAATGCATCTTTATGTAGCTTCGCTCCCGCTCGAAAGTTCAAATATACTTTCCGATGAGTTACAGCTTGTTGGCGGAGGTTCGAAAGGCGCTTTTTCCCGTCAGAATTACGCTGATGTATTTGGCAAAAATGTTTCCGTATCCCCTGTTCAGCAGGACGCAGCTTCTCTCGGAGCTGCTGCTTTGGTTGCTGTTGGTTGCGGAGCGTGGGATTCTTTTGACGGTCTTAAGGAAGTTCATAAGAAAAAAGAAGTTGTGAAGTATAGTGCTGAAAACCACAAGGTGTACGAGCAGCGAATCAAACTCTATCAAAAAATGTGTGACGCTTGCTCTGACCTTGGAGATTCTATGAAGAAAACAACTGTTTAAGAGAAAGGAAGATTGAATGATGGATATAAAAACATTACCACGAATGATAGACCTAAGCTGCGTTAAAGCCGATTCTTCAATCGAAGAAATGAACAAGATGGTTCAGCTCGCGAAGGATTATAACTTTGTTTGTTGCTTTGCGATGCCATACTATACCAAGTGGCTTGTAGAACAACTGAAAGAGTTCCCCGAAACGGTTAACGGAGGTGCAGTTGGTTTTGCTCATGGTAAC
>JAZRFX010000184.1:0-6380 GCA_045643845.1 Clostridia bacterium
TTTCACCTCCGTCGCGCTAACTGTATTATGTGTTCTAATACAGTTAGTATAACACTTCATTTTTATCTTGTCAATATATAAAAATAATTTTTCAAGATGTTGACAAATCAACAAGTTTTTGTTAAAATAGAGATGTTGAAATTTCAACATCTCTATTTGGGAGGTTTTAATTATGATGGAAAAATTAGAAGTCGGCAGATTTGAAGTATTTACACTCGCTCTTTCCGAGATTATGTCCAACTGGAACAAAATCGCAACTGATGAGCTTAAGCCCTATGGACTTAAGGGTGGTTATGTAGTGTATCTTATTGCGCTTTTCAAGGCTCCCGACGGGCTTACCGCCGCAAACCTTTCGCAGATGTGCAACCGCGATAAGGCGGAGGTTTCAAGAGCGATAAAATCATTCGAGGAAAAAGGCTTTGTAACACGCACAAATACAACTGCAACGGGATACAGGGCAAGCATAACTCTTACAAAAAAAGGCCGCGAGGTTACTCACGAAATCCGTGAAAGAGTAAAGCTTGTCGTTGAAAAAGGCGGCGAGGGATTAAGCGATGACGAAAGAGAAATCTTTTATAACGCGCTTGAAATTATATCCAAGAATTTAAAAGCAATAAGCGAGGACGGACTTAAATGAATATAGGAAAGAAAATATTCTGCAGGGTGTATCAGTGGGCTTTTCATATAGCTCTCCCCGTACTCCCCTACAGAGAACCAAAAATATTAAAAAGCACAGATGAAATAGCAAACGAAATAAAAAAGCTCGGTCTTAAATCTACGATGATTGTGACTGACGAGTTTATGAGAAAATCAGGCGCTACGGAAAGTCTTGAGCTTTCACTTTTTTCACACGGCATCAAAACTGTGGTTTATGACAAAACAAGGCCTAACCCCACAACTGAAAATGTTGACGAGGCTATGAAAATTTATTTTGCCGAAAAAATCGAGTGCCTTATCGCATTTGGTGGCGGCAGCGCTATGGACTGTGCAAAAGCAGTCGGTGCAAGAGTAAGCTATAAAGGAAAAAGCATTGATAAATTAAAGGGCGACCTTCGTATATGGAAGAAGCTTCCTCCCCTTTTCGCCGTTCCTACCACGGCGGGAACAGGCAGTGAGGTTACAGTTACGGCGGTTATAACCGACGCGGAAAAGAAGCATAAATACACAATGAATTCATTCCCCCTTATTCCGCACTACGCAGTACTCGATGCTAAAAACACCTACACTCTTCCAAAGAATCTTACCGCGACAACGGGTATGGATGCCTTAACCCACGCGGTAGAGGCATATATAGGAAGATCCACAAGCCGCGAAACAAGACGCCTTTCAGAAGAAGCGGTTAAACTTGTTTTCGAAAACATCGAAACAGCATATAATGAACCTGAAAACCATACGGCGCGAACAAACATGCTCCATGCAGCATACAAGGCAGGAATTGCTTTTTCAAAATCGTATGTGGGATATATTCACGCAGTTGCACATTCCCTCGGCGGACAGTACAATACTCCGCACGGTCTTGCAAACTCGGTGCTTCTCCCCATCGGACTTGAAATGTACGGCGAAGCAGTTTATAAAAAGCTCCACCGCCTTGCACTTATAACAAATGTTGCGACAAAGGACGATAGCGTTGAAATTGGCGCAAAGAAATTTATCGCAAAGATAAAAGAGCTTAACAAAAATATGTCAATTCCTGAAAAGCTTGAAGGAATAAAGAAAGAGGATATTCCCACAATGTCAAAGCACGCGGACAAGGAAGGAAATCCCCTCTACCCCGTTCCCGTTCTTATGGATAGAAAAGAGCTTGAAAAATTTTATTATGAGGTGGCTCAATGAATATAGACGCAATACTTGAAAAACAGCGCGAGTTTTTCGCGTCGGGCAAAACGCTCGACATAAAATTCCGCAGGGAAATGCTTAAAAAACTTTACGGCGCTGTAAAAAAATACGAAAACGAAATCAGCGATGCACTTAAGTCTGACCTCGGCAAAAGCGATTTTGAAGGCTTTATGTGCGAGGTTGGTTTGTCCCTTACTGAAATCAGTTATATGATAAAAAATGTCGGTCGCTTCTCAAGAAGAAAAATCGTTCCTACTCCCCTTCCGCAGTTTGCATCAGTAAGTTTTAAGAAGCCTTCTCCCTATGGAAATGTGCTTATTATGAGCCCGTGGAATTATCCTTTCCTTCTTACAATCGAGCCGCTTGCAGATGCGATTGCGGCAGGCAACACAGCGATAGTAAAGCCGAGTGCATATTCACCTGCGACAAGCAGTATCATAAATAAAATGCTGACGGAAATTTTCCCTGCCGAATTTGTTGCAGTTGTAACGGGCGGACGAAAAGAAAATGCCGAGCTTCTTGACAAAAAGTTCGACCTCGTATTCTTCACGGGCAGTCAGGCTGTCGGCAAGGAAGTTTTAAAACGCTGCAGCGAGCATCTTACCCCCGCGGTGCTTGAGCTTGGCGGAAAGAGTCCGTGCATTGTGGATTCAACCGCTAAAATAAAGCTTGCCGCAAAGAGAATTGTTTTCGGCAAATACTTAAACTGCGGTCAGACCTGCGTTGCGCCTGACTATATCCTTTGCGAAAAGAGTGTAAAGGACGAGCTTGTCTGCGAAATTGTAAAGCAAGTTAAAAAGCAGTATGGCGAAAAGCCTCTTGAAAATGCAGATTACGGAAAAATCATAAACGAAAAGCATTTTGAAAGAATTCTTTCGCTTATAGATAATAATAAGGTTGTAATCGGTGGCGGTTTTGACAAAGATACGCTTCAGATTGAGCCTACGGTTATGGACAATGTGACCTTTGACGACGCAGTTATGGGCGAGGAAATTTTCGGACCTGTTCTCCCCATCATCACATACGACAAATTTGAGGATGTTTTTAAAATATTAAGAGGCAAAGAAAAGCCCCTCGCCCTTTACATATTCTCGGAAAACAAGAAGCACATCGGCAGTATTTTAAGCCGTGTTTCATTCGGCGGCGGATGTGTAAACGATGTTGTAATTCACCTTGCGACAAGCGAGATGGGCTTCGGCGGTGTCGGCGAAAGCGGTATGGGGGCATACCATGGCAAATGCGGATTCGACGCATTTTCGCATACCAAAAGTATCGTTGACAAAAAGACATTTATGGATCTCCCGATGAGGTACCAGCCCTACAACAGAAGCATTTATGGAAAGCTTCTTAAAATGTTTTTGAAATAGGAAAAAGAGGATGCAAAAGCACCCCCTTACCTATTCAGAATAAAAATTGCAAGATTTAAATACGCCGCAAATGATACCCATAAAAGATACGGGATTTGCAAATATGCGGCAAGCGGAGAAAATTCGTAAAATCTTTTTATCATTGTAATTATCAGTATCCATAGTAAGATAATCCACAAAAACGCGAAGAGATATGCTTGCAGGTTAAAAAAGATTATACTCCAGAAGAAATTAACCAAAAGCTGAAAAAGATATATGCCGAGAGCACCGCTTATATCTATATCTTCTTCCCTTCCTTTTACATACACCATCGCGCTTCCTATTCCCATAAGAGTGTAGAGAACAGTCCACACTATCGGGAAAAGCACCCCGGGTGGTGAAAGTGGTGGCATTATGATTTTGTCATAGATATTCATATTGCCGCTTGTGATAAGCGCGGCGAGTCCTCCTACTCCGAGTGCTATCAGGACCGAAATAATGTAAGGCTTAAGTTTTGACCACATATAAAAGACCTCCTTTTGTATATTTTACGAAATGAATATGGTTATTAGTACATAATATGGTATATTTTTTATAAAATTCATTGAAAAGTGCTTTATATTGTGTTATAGTTATTATATATGACTATATGTTAGGAGTCTTAAGCTTGGAATTTATTTCACACAGTCCCGCAGAAACGGAAGAATTTGCGTTTAATTTGGCAAAAAGAATAAGTGCGCCCCGTGTGATTTGCTTAACAGGTGACCTCGGTGCAGGAAAAACTGCGTTCACGCGCGGATTTGCCCGCTATTTTGGTATTGAGAAGGGAGTAAGCTCCCCCACCTTTATCATTATGCACCGCTATATGGGACACGAAGTTATAAATCACTACGACCTTTATCGTATCAGCGATTTTGATGAGCTTTGTGACATCGGCTTTGAGGAGCAGATTGAAAGCGGAATTTCAATCATTGAATGGCCTGATAACTTTATGGAGTTTTTGCCCGAGGATAAGATTATGATAAAAATTACACGCCTCGGCGATAATGAGCGTCTTATTGTGACGGAGGATTTCTGATATGAAAATACTTGCAATTGACACATCAGCACTTACGGCTACTGCAGCCATTTTGGCGGATGAGAAGCTCGTTTGTGAAATCAGCACGACAACATCGCTTAACCATTCGGTGACCGTTATGCCGATGATTGACGAACTTCTCCAAAAAGTTAATATGGACATATCTGAAATTGACCTTTTTGCATGCAGTGAGGGACCCGGTTCATTCACGGGGCTTCGTATCGGTATAGGCACCGTTAAGGGCCTTGCGTACGGACTTTCCAAAAAGGTGGTCGGGGTTTCGACATTACTTGCACTTGCGCACAACATTTCATACACGGATTTTGTTATTGCACCCATTATGGATGCAAGGCGCAATCAGGTATATAACGCACTTTATAAATATGAAGGCGGTAAAATCGTAGAAATCACTCCCCCGCGTGCACTTTCGATTGAGGAGCTGTGCGAAGAAATTTCCGAAAAGACAATTTTTGTCGGTGACGGTGTTTTGGCATATAAGGATAAGATTGAAGAAATTTCAGGAGATAAGGCGCTTTTCGCTACTCCCCAGAATATGCTTCAGCGCGCGGGCAGCGTAGCCTATGCGGCGCAAGGTCTTACGCCCGTCAACGCGGAGGAGCTTACGGCGGTTTACCTTCGTAAACCTCAGGCGGAAAGAGAAAGAGAAGAAAAAAATTCTTAATTCAAGGAAGGATATGATTATATTATGAAAATTGCAATGGCAGCAGATCACGGCGGTTACGAACTTAAGAACATTCTCAAGGATTATCTTGAAGGAAAAGGTCACGAGATTATAAACCTCGGCACAGATTCTCCCGAGAGTGTTGACTATCCCGATTATGCAAAGGCGTGTTGCACAGAGGTAGTGGAAAAAAGAGTTGACTTCGGCATCCTCGTATGTGGAAGCGGTGTTGGTATTTCCATCGCGGCAAACAAGATTGACGGTATCCGTTGGGCGCTTTGCCCCTCAAAAGAAATTGCACCTCTTGTAAAGCAGCACAACAACGCAAATGTAATCGCGCTCGGCGGTAGATTTACTGCTCCCGAAGAAGCAAAAGCAATTGTTGATGCATATATGTCCGCTGAATTTGAAGGCGGCAGACATCAGGGCAGAATTGATAAAATAACTGCTCTTGAGAAATAATTTTAGGAGGGATTTTTATGCGTTGTCCGTTTTGCGGCCACGAAGACAGCAAGGTTATCGACTCTCGCCCCACAGATGAAGGTGTGGCAATCAGAAGAAGACGCGAATGTATCAAATGTGCTCAGAGATTCACAACTTACGAAAAGGTAGAAAGTCTGCCTATCATTGTTATCAAAAAGGACAAAAACCGCGAACTGTTCAGCCGTGAAAAACTTCTTGCAGGTCTTACACGCGCTTGCGAAAAGCGTCCCGTTGAAACAAGCACTCTTGACCGTCTTGTAGACAAGATTGAGTCAGATTTGCAAAACACTTTAAAACGCGAAGTTTCCAGTAAGGAAATTGGTGAAAAAGTTATGGAAGGACTCCGCGAAATTGACGAGGTTGCTTATGTAAGATTCGCGTCCGTTTACCGTCAGTTCAAGGATGTAACAACATTCATTAACGAAATCAACAAGCTCCTTACAGATAAAAATTGATTTTCAAGGAGTATTTATTATGGCTATTAAATATTATGATGTGCAGCCTTTTTCATCTCTCCGCGAGATGCTTGAGCTTGCAAAAAACGAATCAGGCGAAAAAATTGCATATATGTTCAAAAATAAGGCGAAGGAAGTTTGCGAAAAAACTTACGCCGAATTTTATGAGGATGTTTATTCACTCGGCACAGCGCTTGCTGACCTTGGTATTTCCAAAAAGCATGTTGCGTGCATAGGCGAAAACAGTTATATGTGGATTAACACATATCTTACAACACTTCTTTCAGACAGCGTGTTCGTTGGTATTGACAAGGAGCTTCCCGAAAGCGATTATCTCCATGTTATGACAGATAGTGACGCAAGCGTTATTTTCTATCAGGGCAAGTTTGAGGAATCTCTTAAGGCTAACCGCGAAGCACTTTCAAATGTTAAGTATTTCGTAGGTTTTGACCGCGAAGAAGATGAGGGTGAATAAGTCGGAGGCCAAGCGGTCTTAGGAA
>JAZRFX010000185.1:0-1264 GCA_045643845.1 Clostridia bacterium
AATATGCGTAACGAGATTATTTCCCTCGGCGGAGAATTTCGTTTTTCGTGCAAGCTTGAAGATATTTATACAAAAGATAATAAAATCACGGGCGTAAAAACAAGTCGCGGAGATATTGATACCGACACCGTCATTCTTGCGACAGGTCATAGCGCGCGCGACACATTCAGAATGCTTTGCGACCACAATATTTTAATGGAGCGTAAAAGTTTTTCGGTCGGCGTACGAATTGAGCACCCGCAAAAGCTTATTGACGAAGCGCTTTATCATTCATTTGCAAGCGAGCTTCCCGCTGCAGACTACAAAGCTGCGGTGCATCTTAAGAATGGTCGTGGTGTTTATACATTTTGTATGTGCCCCGGTGGAAGTGTTGTTGCCGCGGCGAGCGAAGAAAATACCGTCGTTACAAATGGTATGAGTAATTTTGCCCGCAACGGAGAAAACGCAAACAGCGCTCTACTCGTATCGGTCCTTCCCGAGGATTTTGAAGGCGACGATGTTTTAAGCGGAATTGAATTTCAGCGCAAGCTTGAAAAAGGCGCATTCTATATGGGTGGCGCAAACTACAACGCGCCCGTACAGACATCGGCTGATTTTATAAGGGGCGAAAAAAGCGTTTCGCTGGGAAGCGTCAATCCCACTTATCCAATCGGTGTTACTCCGTCAAACCTTGCGAAATTATTCCCTGAATTTGTGACCGAATCACTTAAAGAGGCAATTCCCCTGATAGATAGAAAAATCAAGGGCTTTGCGCTTCCCGATGCGGTTCTGACAGGTGTTGAGAGCCGCTCATCCTCCCCCGTTCGCATAGTTCGCGGAGAGGATTTTCAAGCATCTCTCAAGGGGCTTTACCCTTGTGGCGAGGGTGCAGGCTACGCAGGGGGAATTATGAGCGCCGCCGTTGACGGAATAAAAGTTGCTGAATATATTTTAGGAAAAAGATAATAAGCACAAAACCTATTGCAAGGTACAAAAACATATATGTATCCGAACATATTGCAAGTGTGATTATGTATGAAATCGCACTTGCAATTATTTTGCCCAAATAGTATGGTTTCATATCAAGCTCGCCCTTTGTAAGAGCCGATGCCTGAAAATGCACGCACACTCCTCCCCACGATAAAAGCGCGCTGATAAAAGGGATTGCAGTTTCTCCGTCACGCGAAAGTTCGGCTACGCCACGGGTTACTTCAAGTATTCCCGAAAGCGTCCGATATTCCCCGAGTGGCAGTATTTCAAGTATCGCGCTGAAGGTTATTACAAA